>JAQUHC010000036.1 GCA_028683785.1 Oscillospiraceae bacterium | reverse complement strand
GTTTTGAAACCACGGCGGGTCAGCCTGTCGAGGTGTTTACCACCCGCCCCGATACCTTGTTTGGGGTCACATATATGGTCATATCACCCGAGCATCCCCTTATAGAAATGTGGGCGGATAGGCTTGAAAATATCGATGCGGTGCGTGAATATCAGAAAGAGGCGGCTAAAAAATCCGATTTTGAGCGTACCGAGGTCGCAAAAGATAAGAGCGGGGTTGAATTAAAGGGTGTGCGGGCGATAAATCCCGCCACCAACCGGGATATACCGATTTTTATATCCGATTATGTGCTGGTATCATACGGAACCGGCGCGATAATGGCGGTTCCCGGGCATGATGCGCGGGACTGGGATTTTGCGAAAAAATTTAATCTGCCGATTGTCGAGGTTGTAAAAGGCGGAAATGTTGAGCAGGAAGCCTTTACCGATTGTTCGACCGGCATTATGGTTAATTCCGACTTCCTTGACGGAATGACGGTGGATGAAGCAATAGAAGCCATGACAAAGCGGCTTACGGAAAAGAAAATCGGCGAGAGCAAGGTGAGCTTTAAGCTGCGGGACTGGGTGTTTTCGCGTCAGCGTTATTGGGGGGAGCCCATACCGATCGTGCATTGTGCAGATTGCGGTTATGTTCCCCTGCCTGAGGAGGAGCTGCCGCTCCCTTTGCCCATGGTGGAAAGCTATGAGCCAACCGAAAACGGGGAATCTCCGCTTGCCGCAATCGATGAATGGGTGAATGTCCCCTGTCCGAAATGCGGCGCACCCGCAAAGCGTGAAACCGATACCATGCCGCAGTGGGCGGGTTCGTCCTGGTATTTTCTGCGGTATACCGACCCGAATAATGATAAAGAATTGGCATCGAAAAAGGCGTTGGAATATTGGACCCCCATCGACTGGTACAACGGCGGCATGGAGCATACCACCCTGCATCTGCTTTACAGCAGGTTTTGGCATAAATTTCTTTACGATATCGGCGTTGTGCCTACAGCCGAGCCGTATGCAAAGCGCACCAGCCACGGTATGATTTTGGGTGAGAACGGCGAGAAAATGTCAAAATCAAGGGGCAATGTCGTAAATCCGGATGATATCGTTAATGAATACGGCGCCGATACCATGCGGCTGTATGAGATGTTTATCGGAGATTTTGAAAAGGCGGCGCCTTGGTCAAGCTCCAGTATTCGCGGTTGCCGGCGCTTTCTTGAGCGTGTCTGGGCATTGCAGGACAGCATAAAGCCGATAAACGGTATACGCCCCGAGCTTGAAACCGCTTTTAACAAAACCATCCGCAAGGTGGGCGAAGATATAGATACCCTGAAATACAACACCGCCATTGCCGCCCTTATGTCGCTGTTAAACGTTATTTCCGATACGGGCGGCGTTACAAGAGAGGAATATCGCGTTTTACTTATCCTGCTCAACCCGTTCGCCCCACACATCACCGAAGAGCTGTGGGAGTTAATGAAATACGGCGGGCAACTGGCTCATGCTGCCTGGCCGGAATACGATGCCGCAAAATGTATTGAGCAAACGGTTGAAATTGCGGTTCAGGTAAACGGCAAGGTACGCACCCACATCACAATCCCGACAGATTCGGATGCAGCGGCGGCAATTTCCAAGGCGAAATCGGATGAAAAGGCAGCGATTTTCCTTGAAGGTATGCAGATTATAAAAGAGCTGTATATCCCCTGCAAACTGGTAAATCTTGTCGTCAAACCGAAAACTGGGTTTTAAGGTATTGACTAAAATGGATGCTCGTTGTATAATGACCTATAACAGTTTGGTTAATTACCCCTGCTGTACGGCGGAGGGAGGGAATATAGAATGTCAGAAGTACGTGTAAAAGATAACGAAAGCTTGGACAGTGCACTGCGTCGCTGGAAAAAATCCTGCGCCCGTTCAGGTGTTCTCGCCGAAGTTCGCAAGAGAGAGCATTATGAGAAGCCCTCGGTCAGACGAAAGAAGAAGTCTGAGGCCGCTCGTAAACGCAAGTTTAAATAATTCAAAAAAAGCGGGCAGCAATGCTCGCTTTTTGGTTAAAACAAGAGTATGCGGCGCATAGGTTATACTAATTTAAAATAAATATATAGAAATATCATAATAAGAAGATATACAACTGACTTGGATATTATCTATGTTTATAAATTAAATTAGCATTAATAATACCCGCTAACCAAAAAAAGGCTTGCAGCCCGGAAAGAACTTGGAGTTTTTATGTCTTTATTGTATCCCGATATGCTGAAAAACAGAATAACCGATATCACACCTGATGACCTGAAAAAGCTGGGGGTATGCGGGCTGCTTCTTGATGTTGATAATACCCTGACAACCCATGGCAGTCAGGTGCTTGACCCTGCAATTTCTGATTGGATCGATAACATGAAAAGCCTGGGCTTTATACCAACCATCGTATCAAACGCACCGCCTGGGCGGGTGGCTCCTTTTGCAAAAAGGCTGGGGCTGCGGTATATCTCCTTTGCTTGTAAGCCCTTTCCGATCGGTTTTATTCGCGGAGCACGGCGATTGGGGCTGAAGCGGAAAGAATGTGTCGCCATAGGCGACCAAACCTTTACCGATATTATAGGTGCCAACCTTGCAGGGGTGCATTCAATACAGCTTTTGCCGATTTTGCCCGAGCACCAGATTACATTGAGGTTTAAAAGGCGTTTCGAAGGGTATATTCTAAAGAGGTACCGAAAAAAGCAAAAGAAATCATACACTAATAGTTAATTGCACAACATAATATACCCAAAGTATATATAATGATAAAATGGGAGGACTCCGATTTGGTAAAGCGGGCACGATTCGGTCCTGCGGGAAACAGCGAGGAATTTTTCGCTTCGGGGCGAAAATCGACACTTGAGGCCCCCGAATGGCTGGCGGGGTTTGGGCTGAACGCCTATGAGTATCAGGGCGGGCACGGAATAAATGTCCGCGAAGAAACGGCGCGGGATCTCGGCTCCAACGCCGATAAGCATGGTATCGCCCTGTCGGTACATGCCCCTTATTATATTTCCCTTGCATCCGACGACCCGTTAAAGCGGGATAACAGTCTGCGTTATATCCTCCAAAGTGCGCAGGCGGTCTCATGGATGGGAGGGGAGCGGATTATCGTGCATCCCGGCGGTCTGGGCGGTCTTTCCCGCTCGGACGCGGCGCAGCTTGCAGGGGAAACCCTCAAAAGGGCGCAGGAGCTTCTTGACGACGAGGGATTATCTCAGGTTCATATCTGTCCCGAAACCATGGGTAAAATCAATCAGCTCGGCGACCTTGATGAGGTATTGGGGTTATGTGAGCTTGATGAACGCTTTATTCCCTGTGTGGATTTCGGTCATCTTAATTCCCGAACCGGCGGCGGTATGAGCACCCGGGAGGAATTTACATCCGTACTGGATGCCATAGCAAAAAGGCTGGGGGTACGGCGGGCATCGGAAATGCATATCCATTTTTCTAAAATAGAATATACCGATGCGGGAGAAAAAAAGCATCTTACCTTTGAAGACAGCCGATTCGGGCCGGAACCCGACTCTTTGATGGAGCTTATCGCTAAACGCGGCTGGACACCC
This sequence comes from Oscillospiraceae bacterium, assembly GCA_028683785.1. Lineage (GTDB taxonomy): Bacteria > Bacillota > Clostridia > Oscillospirales > Acutalibacteraceae > Avimonas. Next base: position 12,156 of record JAQUHC010000036.1, on the reverse strand, counting down.
ACAGTTATATGCGAATCGAGGGGCACCCAGGATGCCGATGCACGGATATTGAAATTGTTATACGAAGGATATAAAATATTGTACTAATCACAATAAACGACGGAAAGGGCATGGGTTATATGAAAAAAATTCTCATCCTGAACGGCCCGAACTTAAATCTGCTGGGAATGCGGGAACCCGAAGTATACGGGGCTGACAGCTATGACAAAATTTGCAGTCTTATCGCACAGCATTCCCAGAAGCGGGGGCTGGAGGCGGAGTTTTATCAATCCAACAGTGAGGGCGGGCTTATCGACAGGCTGCATGAATGTGTCGGCAGCGTTGACGGGGTTATCCTCAACGCCGGAGCATATACCCACACCAGCTATGCATTGCGGGATGCTGTTTCCGCGATCGGCATTCCTGTTATCGAGGTGCATATGTCCAACATCCACGCGAGAGAAGAATTCCGCCGCAAATCGGTTATTTCCGCCGTGTGCCGCGGGCAGATAGCCGGCTTTGGCGTTACAAGCTATTTGCTGGCTGTTGATGCTCTGTTGTCGATTGGATAACGCGGAATTATACTAATCTCAAATAAAAGCGACGATAAAATTATCGTTCAGAACGCGTTCTTCCTAAAGAACGCATCACTCCATTTTACCGGCTTTTATAATTGAGATTAGTATTAACTCCCGGAAAGGCAGGATATCTATATGTCTAAAGCCGAACAGCTTTCGTTGTTGCTGCCTGACGAGATAGACGGCGCATTAATAACCGGCAGGAACAACCAAAGGTATCTGACCGGCTTTCGGTCAAGCGCCGGGATGGTGTTGATAACAAGGATGCAGGCGTACTTTCTCACCGATTTCCGTTATATTGAGGCTGCACAGCGGGTTATAAAAGAGATAAAATGCATAGAATATAAAAACCGAGTGGATACCCTGAGGGAGCTTTGTGCAACCCATAAAATCACCCGTTTGGCGGTTGAGGATGATGATTTAACCTGCGCCGAATTTAAACACCTTGATGCAGAGCTTAAAAATATCGAGCTGCGCGGCGGTATTCTGGACATGCTCTTAAAGAAGATGAGGCTGATAAAATCACCCGATGAGCTGAAAAAGATTGAGTATGCTCAGCAGCTCACCGATTACGGTTTCGAATACATCCTTCCCCACATCAAGATCGGGCGCACCGAACGCGAAATTGCTCTGGAGCTTGAATTTGAAATGCGCCGTCGGGGGGGGCGAGGCGGTAGCCTTTGATTTTATCGTTGTTTCGGGCGCGAATTCGGCTCTGCCCCATGGCGTTCCATCCGACAAGGTGATAGCACAGGGCGATTTTGTCACCATGGACTTCGGCGGGATGGTTGACGGCTGGAATTCGGACATGACCCGCACCGTTGCGGTGGGCAGCTGTTCGGACGAACAGCGCCGGGTTTATGATACAGTTTTAAGGGCGCAGACGGCCTGCTTTCAAGTGCTTCGCGCGGGGCTTCCCTGTATCCAGGGAGATGGTGCGGCACGCAATGTGATTGAATCGGCGGGATACGGCGGTTTTTTCGGACACGGCACCGGGCATGGGGTCGGAATGGATATACATGAAGCTCCCCGAATGTCCCCATCGTCGGGAGATGAGGTTTTGCGCGAGGGCAGTGTTGTCACCGTAGAGCCGGGCATTTATCTGCCCGACAGGTTTGGTGTCAGGATTGAGGATATGGTATTAATCACGAAGGACGGATACCGCGACCTTACAAAATCATCCAAAGAGCTGATAATTTTATAATATGTAATTTTTTACTTGAAAAACATATGTGTATGCGGTAGAATGAATCTTAGCTTAATTTAATACCGATTTGCATGTTAGAAAGGATTGGTCTAAAGAATGGTATCAGCAGGTGATTTCCGCAACGGTGTTACCTTTGAAATGGACGGAAATGTATATCAGATTATTGAGTTTCAGCATGTAAAACCCGGCAAAGGCGCTGCTTTCGTTCGCGCCAAGATACGCAATGTGATTGCGGGGTCGGTGGTCGAGCGTACATTTAACCCTTCGGACAAGTTTCCCACAGCCTTTGTTGAAAGAAAAGACATGGAATACTCATACAACGACGGCGATTTGTATTATTTCATGGATCTTGAAACCTATGAGCTTTTGCCGATTAACAAGGATGTTTTGTCCGACAACTTTAAGTTTGTGAAGGAAAACATGACCTGCAAGGTAATCTCCTACAAAGGGAATGTCTTTGGTGTTGAACCGCCGAATTTTGTCGAGCTTAAAGTAACAGTCACCGAACCCGGCTTTAAGGGCGACACAGCAACCAATGTTACAAAACCCGCCACCCTTGAAACAGGCGCCAACGTCAGAATACCGCTGTTTATCGAAGAGGGCGAAATGATTCGTGTCGATACCCGCACAGGCGAATATATGGAACGGGCATAATATCGGGCATAATATAATGATTATTGCTCAAATTTTATTTTAGAAGGAGTGACAACATGATGTCAGTTACTGAAAAGGTGGCTTATCTCAAAGGTCTGGCCGAAGGTCTTGGTGTTGACGATACAACAAAAGAGGGCAAGCTTATGATTGCCATTATTGACGCGCTGGGCGACATTTCCGAGAATTTGGATTCTCTGGAGGCTTACGCTTCCGACCTCGGCGAACAGGTTGATGCAATCGATGAAGATTTGGACGGTCTTGAGTCCGATTTTTACGGCGACTATGACGATGATGACGATTATTATGATACGGACGGCGAAGATGAGTATTATGACGTTGTCTGCCCCAACTGTGATGAAGAGTTCAGTGTAGACGAAGATACCTTACTAGAGGGCAGTATCGAATGCCCAAAATGCGGTGAAATGTTGGAATTCGACATTGACGAATGTGATGACGAATGCTGCAGCTGCAATTGCGACGAAAAAGAAGAATAGTATAATCCCGTAATAAAAAATTTAGGGCTGACGCACATTTTTATTGTGTGTCAGCCCCTTTGTTATGGTACAAATCCGGAATTAATACTAAATCCAACTATAACTATTCCATAATTATCGCTCATGGCGCGTTCTTGCGGGCAAGAACGCATCGCTCTATTCTGGAATGTTTTAGAATGGATTTAGTATAAGGTTTTCTCTCAGCTTGCTCAGCGGTATTGTGAACTCCACAATACCCATATTCCCCCCAAACCATGTCATGGCTGGAATTATAAGCGAAAGAGATGTTTCCGTAAGATAAAAGGGTTGATTTGCCTTGACGGCGGGATTGGCACAAACCAGGGCGGAGCCAAGTCCGCGTGAGTCAATCTGCCGCGAAATCTCATCATTTATCTGTGTCATGCCTTCTTCACTGTTTAAAAAAAGACGCGGCAATTTGATCGTTTCGCCTGTACCGGTAAAAAAAGAAAATCCGGTTTTCAGCTGGGTGGTTTCGGCTTTGCCGTCATAAACGGTTTCGCTTAACAGCAAGCTTACTACTCCGTCGCTGTTTCGTTTGACCTCATAATCAAAAACTCCTTCTGCTTTATACTGCTTCGACCGGTCGTCGGTTGGCAGCTCGGCTGCGGCAGCTTTGGTATGGGACAGGACGATTTTAAACCGTTCATGCATTATGCCGTTAAGCTTTTCTTCCACTCGGCTGCTGCCCATACCTGAAAAACGCGGACGGTTGCCGGAAAAAACGAAGTTATTGCCGTCTACCCTTTCGCTGACGGGGCAAACCGCGATATCACCGATATTGGTTAAAGGCGCGGCCAGGATCGTCATCAGGGCGAAAATTGATGTCATAATGTGGTGCATCGGTTTTCCCCCCTATAAAACAATGCGGAATTTGTACCATGAGAACGAAGATTGTTCTCCATGATAGAATACGCATAAAAAACAGCTTTTATAACGGTAATATTTATAAATTTTAAGCGCATAACGCGAAATTAAATTTAGTAGCCGACGCAATAGCTCATACTAATATCCGACTATAACTATTCAATAATTATCGCTCATGGCGCGTTCTTCCTATACTAATTTAATTTAAATTAGTATTATACTTATTTAATTTATAAACATAGATAATATCCTCGTCCGTTGTATATCTTCTTATTATGATATTTCTATATATCTACTTTAAATTAGTATTAGGAACGCATCGCTCTATTCTGGAATGTTTTAGAATGGATTTAGTATAAATTGTTTTCTCCGCGCCTTTTAGGGTATTTTAAGCCGTTTATTTTCATAAACATTAAAACGGTGGTTTGTCAAGATCGGAAAGGCGTGAAATAAACAATGGTGATTTTGATAAAAAAGAAATGGCTGCTGCATCTGGCAACCTTGTTTTTTATTCTGATACTGCTTGCGGGGGGAGGTTGTCTGCTTTTTGTTCAGACGGCGGCGGTAAATGCACCCGAGGAAGAGCAGGAGGATTTCATAAAATGGGTGGATTTCAACCTTCCTCATCAGGCTATGGAATATGCGATAAAGCTGGATGTAAATTCGCGTGAAAGTGAAATACAGCTGAACTGGATTGAAATGCTGGCATATCTTGCCGCGAAAAACGGCAATAATTTTAAACGCTTTAAGACCGGTCAACTGGATTTGGTTGCAGATCAGCTAAAGCAGGGCAAAACAATGGCAGAACTGGCTGACGGGCTTAAATATTATGATTATTATCTTGATTCGTTTAACGCGGCTCTTTCGGGGCTTGTGGGTACATATGAAATAGAGGTTAAAGATGAATCCTCCGAAACCGGCAAGCGTTGGGAGAGGAAATACGGGCTAATGGCTTTTTCTCCGATTGCAAAGGGATATTATTATAACGATTTTGACGATTTCGGGGTCGGTCGTTCATACGGATTTACCCGCCGCCATCTGGGACATGATATGATGGGCTCTGTCGGAACTCCGATTATTGCCGTAGAGGGCGGCACAGTCGAGGCTCTGGGCTGGAATCAATACGGCGGATGGCGGATCGGCATACGCAGCCATGATAAAAAGCGGTATTATTATTATGCACATCTGAGAAAGAATTTTCCTTATAATAAATCGTTAAAGGAGGGTTCGGCGGTGCTGCCCGGCGATGTAATCGGTTATCTGGGGCGCACGGGATACAGCCTGAAGGAAAATGCCAACAACATAAGACAGTCGCATCTGCATATCGGGCTTCAGCTTGTGTTTGATGAATCCCAGAAAGAATGCAACAATGAGATTTGGATAGACATGTACCAGATAATAAAGCTGCTTTATAAAAACAAGAGCGAGGTGGTTAAAAACCCCGAAACAAAAGAATACAGCAGAGTATACAATATTAATCTCAAATAAAAGCAACGCTAAAATTATCGCTCATAACGCATTCTTTTTAAAGAATGCATCGCTCTATTTTATCGGCTTTTATAATTGAGATTAGTATAAAATAGAAATCTCAAATGACTGATAAAACATCTCCCCCAATCGGGATTGTTCCGATTGGGGGAGATGATGTTTTATCTTCTTCTGTCGTTGTCACGACGGGGAGGACGATGGGAATCCGAAACGGTATTTTCGGGAACCAACCCTTCAACCTCAATCAACGCATCACGGCGGGAAAGATTAAGCCTGCCCTGCTCGTCAATTTCGGTTACCTTTACCATGACCTCGTCTCCGACTGCCACGACATCCTCAACCTTTTCGGTGCGTTTGACATCCAGACGGCTTATATGAACCAGCCCCTCTTTGCCGGGAGCGATTTCAACAAAAGCGCCGAAGTTCATCAGACGGGTTACCCGCCCTTTATAAATCGCGCCCACCTCGGGGTCTTTGGCTATGGTTTCAACGATTGACAGAGCACGATTTGCATCATCGGTGCTAAGCGCAGAGATAAATACGCTGCCGTCCTCTTCAATATCAATCTTGCAGTTGCATTCAGCCTGGATCTTTTGAATAACCGAGCCGCCCTTGCCGATAACCTCGCGAATTTTATCCACATCAATTTTGGTGCTCAGCATCTTGGGCGCATATGGAGACAACTCCTCGCGTGGCGCCTGAATATCTTTCAGAATAACTTCATCAAGAATGTAAACCCGTGCTTTATAGCACTTGTCCAGAGCTTCACGGATTATTTCCGGTGTAAGACCATGAATTTTAAGGTCCATCTGGATGGCGGTAATACCCTTGTGGGTGCCCCCCACCTTAAAGTCCATATCGCCGAAGAAATCCTCCAGCCCCTGAATATCAACCATTGTCATAAAGCGGTCGCCCTCGGTAATAAGACCGCATGAAATACCTGCAACCGGAGCCTTAATCGGCACGCCTGCATCCATAAGCGCAAGGGTGGAGCCGCAGATTGCCCCCTGTGATGTCGAACCGTTTGATGACACAACCTCGGATACAAGTCGGATGGTATATGGGAATTCCTCAAGCGAGGGGATAACCGGCAGCAGTGCCCGCTCCGCCAATGCGCCATGACCTATTTCACGGCGGCCGGGGCCTCTTGACGGCTTTGTTTCACCCACCGAATAGGAGGGAAAATTGTAGTGGTGCATATATCGTTTGCTGTCTTCCTCGTCAATACCGTCAAGAAGCTGAGCATCCCCGCTGGAGCCCAGAGTTGCAACCGTCAGCACCTGTGTCTGACCGCGGGTAAACAGCCCCGAGCCGTGGGTACGGGGCAGAATGCCCGTCTCGGCGGCCAAAGGACGGATGTCATTAATGCCGCGGCCGTCAACGCGTTTACCGTCATCCAGAAGCCAGCGGCGCACGACATATTTCTGGAGCTTATATAAACACTCGTCGATTTTTCCGGTCATTTCGGGATATTCATCATCAAACCGTCCGTGAACCTCCTCATATACCGGCCTTAGCCTTTCATCGCGGATGCGCTTGTCGTCGGTGTCAAGGGCAAAACGCACCTTTTCGATTGCAAATTCCTTTACGGCTTCATACATTTCAGGCTCGGGATCGTTGGACTCAAATTCAAATTTGGGCTTGCCTATTTCTTCGACAATGCCGTTAATAAACTTTACAACATCCTTATTGGCGGCGTGGCCTGCCATGATACCGTTAAACATGGTATCGTTATCAACCTCGTTAGCCCCCGCTTCAATCATGGCGACAAGATCGGCGGTGGAGGCAACCGTAACGTGCATCTGTGATTTTGCTTCCTGCTCTGCATTGGGGTTTATGACATACTCACCGTCAACCAACCCCACAGCAACCCCGGATATGGGACCGGCCCAGGGGATGTCCGATATAGAAATAGCAATCGAAGTGGCGATCATTGCCGTGGTTTCGGGGGGGCAGTCTTGGTCAACGCTCATAACCGTGCATACAATAGAAACATCGTTGCGCATATCCTTTGGGAAAAGCGGACGAACAGGACGGTCAATAACCCGAGAGGTGAGAATGGCCTTTTCACTGGGACGCCCTTCCCGCCGCTGAAATGAACCCGGGATTTTGCCCACCGCGTATAATTTCTCTTCGTAGTCCACCGAAAGGGGAAAGAAATCGATGCCTTCCCGCGGCTTTTCGGATGCCGTTACAGCGCACAGCACAACCGTGTCGCCGTATCGAACCAGACAGGAACCGTTTGCCAGCTGAGCGACCTTTCCGGTCTCTACAACCAAAGGACGGCCGGCAAGTGTGGTTTCAAACACTTTGTAATTTTCAAACATAGATATCCTCCGTTTTAATAATATATTTCCAATATCAACGGAGCCGAATGGAATTTTAGCAATAAAACCGCAGTTCACCGAGCGCTGAACCGTCGTTTCATCGCTAAATCCACGCCGCCCCGATTATGGACAGTAAGATTGGGTTTCAGCAAACCGTAATAGAGGCAGGAGGGCTTTAACACCCGCCTGCCTCTGTCTTTGTGTTATTTACGGATGCCTAATTTTTCGATAATCGCACGATATCTTGTGATGTCCTTTTTCATAAGGTAATTGAGCAGATTACGGCGATGACCGACCATTTTCAGCAGACCACGTCTTGAGTGATGGTCCTTCTTGTGGACCTTCAGATGCTCGGTCAGATCGTTAATCCTCTTGGTGAGAACGGCAATCTGAACCTCGGGCGAACCTGTGTCACCCTCATGTGTTGCATAAGCCTGCATAATAGAAGCTTTTTCTTCCGACAGCATAATTATTCACCTCTTTTAAAATTTTATCCGAAAACCCAGTGCGGGGAAACGATGAGTCCCGGGATAAATCCCATTTTGGGCATACTCCACCGTCCGGGAATTGGAATGCGGAACTATTTTAGCATAGTTTATAGTTCTTGTAAACCCCCCAAAACAAATGTTATTATGGTATGCATGTACAAGTGTCAATGATGGGTGACACTTTTGGATAAAAAAAGAGGTGCGTGCCTGTTTGCCTTGTCAAGGGCGCGAAGCCGTTCATCTTGACCCTTGACAACGGTACTACTGATATAATGGTTTCGGGTTATGAATAACGCAGTTAGGCATAACCCATAATTGCTTTACATCACTCCAAGGTATTGCTCTAACACCTCGTTATACTAAATCCATTTTAAAACATTCCAGAATTATCGCTCATGGCTATACATACTAAACTTGTTATAGAACCGTATGTTTTCTGACAAAATAATAAACCTGCAAAAACCTTGATTAAATAGGTTTTGCAGGTTTTTTATTTGAATATAATCTCGGCTGCTCCGGAACGGTTGAGTGCCGAGTACAGCAGCAGCCCGAATACAGAGCAGGCGATAAACTGTCCGGAAGCAACATATAAGGCTGTCGTAAAGTATTTATACCAAGAAAATCCCATTATATTTATGGTCAGCTCCAGACCGACAACCGCGGCGTTTATAATTATCGGAGGCAGGGTAGACAGCACCGGGAGCCCTTTTATTCTGATTTTTCGCAAACTGTAGGTCATCCAGGCTGCAAGAAGGGTTGCCAGCGAACCAAACAGCACATCCCACGCTCCGGCAATATTAGCCCCGATTGCAAGCCCGAACAGGTTGGACACCATACAGCCGACTGCAAGCCCCGGAATAGCGGAGGGAGTAAAAACCGGAAGTATGGTGAGGGCTTCGGCTACCCTAAGCTGTGTCAGTCCGAATGAAGCGACCGGAATTGAAAGGGTCAGTGCGGTGTAAAGTGCTGCAATAATCCCTCCCTCCGCAAGTTTGCGAAGGGATTTCCTTTGTTGATTCATTTTCGGTTTCATATCCTTCCGGGGGGTGTACCAATCCTTTTCTGACCGGCTGCCCTGGGGATTCGGCACATCAGTATTATAGGTCTATTCTTCCGTAAAGCGCGGATGATTTTTCCTTTTCAGACAGGGTTTCTGAAGGGGGGGTCGCTCCGTCTACAGAGGGTAAAGGATTGCTTCTGGGGATAAACTCCCTGAACTCCCGCTCCGCCTGCTCACCCGAGTCAGAGCGCTTTGCCCTTGACGCGCGTTCCGGTCTTTGAGGTCTGTCGGCTGCTGCCTCCCGCCCTCCTCCGCCTACTCTCTCGTTTTTCTGAGTGCTGCGATTATGTCGTCCGCCTTTTTGCGGGCGGCCGTCACTCCGATTGTTGTCCGACGGACCGATTACAACATGTCGGTTGGGCTCACTTCCGACACTCCACGATGTCGCCCCATCGATTTCATGAACCACCGAATGAATAATACGGCGTTCATAAGGATTCATGGGCTCAAGGGCTGTTTTGCGTCCGGTTCTTGCGGCTTGACCCGCCATCTTGCGCGCAAGCCCTCCCAGCGACTGTTCGCGTTTTTCTCTGTAATTCCCGATATCCAAGGTCACGCGATAATATGTGTTCTCAACCCGGTTGGCGACCAGTCCGACAATATATTGCAACGCATCCAGCGTTTCGCCCCGCCGCCCTATTATAAATCCGAGATTATCTCCGGATAACCGGATTGTGCAGCCGCTTTCTTCTTCTTTAGTCGTAATGTCGGGGTTGGGAACATTCATGTTTTCAAGAATTTCTCTGAGATAGTCGGCTGCCCGCCTTGCAGGTGTGACTTCATAAAAAGCGCGAACCTTAGCGGGATTTCCGCCGAATAATCCAAACGTTTTTTTGGTGGGCATTTGCAGTATCTCGAACTGCAATTCGCTTGCCGGTAAATCCATTGCGGCGGCAGCGGCTGCTTTTGCCTCTTCAATGGTTTCAGCCTCTTTAATTACTTCCCTTTTCAAGTGATTTCATCCTTTCCAATCGGTTATCATACTAACTATTTATTATAAATTAGTATTAACCGTTAATCTTCCTGTGGGTTGCTTTCTTTCTTCGGATCTTTGTGCTCCTGTTGTTTTTTGCCTTCGGGCTTTTTGGAGCCTGCTTTCTTCTTCCCGGCTTTATTGGCGCCTTCGGCTTGATTGAGGACATTCAGCTCGGCATTTTCCCTTGCCCGCGCCTCTGCCAATCTCTTTTTATCCTCCAGTTTTTTTCTCCGGCGTTCTTGGTATTCCGCCTCGGCCTGTGCGCGGATTTTCACCGGATTATAAATCTTATTGAGCAATATAGACTGGACGACAGCGATTATATTGGAGCTAATCCAGTATACGCCCACTCCGCCCGGAACGGTAAATGTTATAAACAGCGAAAACAGCGGCATAAGCACCAACATCATATTGTTCTGGCATCCCTGACCGGGTTGGTTTTGCCCCGCCTGTGCCTGACCCATAAACTTCATGGTGATAAAGCTGGAGGCAAACGCCGTCAGCCATGAAAGAAGAGGAATAAGCCAAAGAATATTTATACCTGCAAACTTCTTTTCATTCCATGGCGCATCAAGCAGCGTTTTCCCGAAAAAATTAAAATCTTTACTGAGATGCACCATTTTAGTATAGTATTCACTGCCGGAAATGTTTTTGCGCTCGGCATCCGAAAGCTTATTAATACTCTCAATAATTTCGCTTTTGTTGGGGGTTATAACCTTTAACAAATTCAATTCTTTGTAATAACCGGTCCGCTTATTGGCAGGAAGCTTATTCGAATCGGGGATTTCAATTGTTTTGTCGTCCTCGCCTTTTTTTGTTTCCTGCGCAACCGCCGTAAGGCTGGTGCTTATCACTTTTTCCGGAATTCTCGTGAGGTGGGTGAGGGGGGAATATATGACGGCAATAACCCCGAACAGTACAATCATATTGATAATTGTGGGCAGACAGCCGCCGGTCATACTTACGCCTTCTTTTTCATAAAGGGCCATCTGCTTTTCTTGCAGCTTCCTTTTATCCTGTGCATACTTTTTTTGAAGCCGTTCCAGTCTGGGAGCCAGCTTTGCACGGTCAGCCTGCATTTTTTGGGATTTCAGGGACAGGGGAAATGTGGCGGCACGCACCACCAGCGTGAATAAAAATATCGAAACAAAATAGTTCCCGATAAATCTATATATAAGCCAAAGAATATACCCCAGCGGTATTGCGAGATAATCGATTCCCGGTAACATCAGCAGCATCCTCCATCTTTTTGTTCGGCATTAATATAAACTATCCGTTTCCTTTATTTCTGCCGCATGGTTTGTGTTTTTCCCTTTTTTCAGGAACAGGGTCATAACCGTATTTGCCCAATGGGTTGCAACGCAATATTCTCCGCAAGGCAAGCCATCCTCCGCGGAAAACCCCAAACCGCTCTATCGCTTCTATTGCGTAGGACGAGCAGGTCGGAAGAAACCGACAGGAGGGCGGCGTTTTTGATGAGATATTCCTTTGATAAAAGCGGATTATGGAAATAATGACTTTTTTCATGGTTTAAGCACACCCAGTTTTATAAGCTGTGCCTCCATGACCTCGGTAATTCGTGTGGATTTCATGTCTCCGGTGCGTTGGCGGGCAACAAAAACAATGTCCCAGCCCCCATTAATCCGGGGAAGCAGCCGGCGATATGCCTCGCGAATTATCCTGCGGCAGCGGTTCCGCCGAACGGCGCCGCCGATTTTTTTCCCGGTGGTGATTCCTGCGCGGCAGTAGTCAAGCCGGTTTTTTCGGACATAGGTTACCAGCACCGAACCGACCTGAGACTTCCCGCGGTGATACATTGTGCGAAAGTCCCGGTTAAGATTAAGCATAACAATACGCGCCATTTTCTTACCGTTTCCTAACATAAAACAATATTAAAAAAAGCCACACAACGGTGGCCCTTTTCAGTAGGTGAGACGCTTTCTTCCTTTTGCTCGTCTGCGAGCAAGCACCTTGCGGCCATTGGCAGTCGCCATTCTCTTACGGAAACCGTGTTCCTTTT
>JAQUHC010000035.1 GCA_028683785.1 Oscillospiraceae bacterium | reverse complement strand
ACGCCGTGCAAGAGGATTTCGCACCATTGAGGGTTATATATCCGCTATTTTTCTTGCTGTGGGGAAACTCAAACTTTCCTGTCCTACTCTTTTTGCGTAACTTTTCACGGAAAGAAGAAAAGAACCCGGCTTAAATCAGTGCTTGACTATGGTAAAATGTGCTGTTATAATACCATAGATTGATGCTCATAAAGTGCAGTGTGCCCTTTGGCGCATATTATCCTTGCTCCGGACGACGAGCCGGGGCCATTAGACCATGAGGAGGTGCAATAAATGCCCACAGTAAAAGGTTCATACGAGTCCGTCGTTATTTTTTCCACAACATTGGGAGAGGACGGAATCGTCGCTATCAAAGAAAAGTTCAAGACCTTGATCGAACAAAATTCTGAAAATTGCGAATCAGATGAATGGGGAAAGCGCAGGCTGGCTTATCCGATTAACGACGAGACCGATGGTTTTTATGTCTTGTACAAATTCGACAGTGCGCCGGATTTTCCGGCAGAGCTTGACCGTGTCTGCAAAATAACCGAAGGTGTGTTGCGGTCACTTATTATCCGCAACGATAAGTAAGGGAGGAGCATTATGCTTAATGTAGTATGTCTGATGGGTCGTTTGGGGGATAATCCCGAACTTCGGCACACCCAGACGCAAATTCCCGTAACCAGCTTCAGTATAGCGGTTAACCGCACCTTCCAGCCCAAGGGGCAGGAAAAACAAACCGATTGGATTAATATTGTCGCTTGGAGAAGTACTGCAGAATTCATCTGTAAGTATTTTCGTAAAGGTTCAATGATTGCTGTCCAAGGGTCGCTCCAGTCCCGCAATTTTACCGATAAGGAAGGCAACAAACGTACATCATACGAAGTGGTTGCCGATAATGTGTTTTTTGGTGAATCCAGGCGTGAAGGCGGAGTTCCGTCCGGCAGTTACGATTCACAAATTCCCCAGTACAATGAAGCTCAGCCCGCCTTCTCAACCGCCGATTCCGGTGATTTCGAGGAAATAGTCGGGGATGACGAGCTTCCGTTCTAATACTAATTAGTAAAGGAGACCAATTCCGATGGCTGATAGAGCTGATAGAGCTGAAAATACAGAACGCCGCGGCGGTGCACGCAAAGGCGGTCGCCGCAAGGTATGCAGTTTCTGTGTGGATAAAATCGATTCAATTGATTATAAAGATGTGGCACGTCTGCGCCGCTGTATGTCCGAAAGAGCAAAGATACTTCCCCGCCGAGTAACCGGAACCTGTGCAGGTCATCAACGCAAGTTGACGGTTGCCATTAAGCGTGCACGTCATATTGCCCTGCTTCCGTTCGAAAGCGATTAGATTCCGACAAAAATTCTATAAAAAACAGACCGGCTTTCACGGCGCGGTCTGTTTTTTTGCGTAATTCATACTAATTATATAATTGAAATGATAGTATAATCACAATTATAACAATTCTTCAAATTCATTGAGCAAAGACTCAAATTCATCTAAAGCTTCATTAATCGGTGCGGGCACGGTAAGATCGATCCCCGCTCGTTTTAAGGTTTCTGCGGGGTAATCGCTTTCGCCCGCGCTTAAAAGCTCCAGATATCGCTCGACATTCCCCTCTTTGGACAGCGCCCTCGATATTGCAGATGCTGCCGAAAATCCGGTTGCGTACTTATAAACATAAAACGCACGATAGAAATGAGGAATTCGCGCCCATTCCCAGCGCATATAATCATCTATTTCTACATCCGGTCCAAAATATACACCTAGCAGTTCCCGGTAAACATCACATAGGGTTTCCCCGGTAAGGGGTTCTCCTCGTTCCGCCATCTCATGCACCTTAAGCTCAAATTCTGCAAACATGGTCTGACGGAACACCGTGCCCTTATATTCTTCAAGAAAGCGATTGATAAGGTATGCCTTTTCACGCCTTCCCTCGGGTTTAGAGACATCACATCCGTCAATCATCATCCTCATGAGGATATTTTCATTAACCGTAGAGGCGATTTCTGCAAGAAATATCGGGTAATCCTTGTTCATATATGGCTGCTTATCTGAATAAAGAGTATGCATACAATGCCCTGCCTCATGCGCCAAGGTAAACACATCGTTAAGGTTGCCGACAAAATTCAGAAGCATATAAGGATGCACACCGTAAACCCCGGCTGCATATGCCCCGGTAGCTTTACCGGGAGTCTCGTAAACATCAACCCAACCGCCCTCAAGCAAACTGTCGAGATCGTCAAGGTATTGAGCTCCCAAAGGAACAAGGTATCGGCGCACGACATCGCATGCCTGTTCATAGGTATATTCCCGAACGGGAATATCGATAATGGGCACATAGGTATCATAAATATGCAGCTTTTCTACACCGAGGATACGCCGCCGCAGTTCAAGGTAGCGGTGGTATGAGGGCAGATGCGAGTGAACGGCATCGATAAGTCCGGTATAGATTGAGCTGGAAAGATTATCAGAAAACAAAGCCCGGTCAAGGCTGCTTTCAAATCCTCTGGCACGGGTACCGAACACATCGGAACGCACACTCCCGGTATAAAGGGATGCAATGGTATTCCCCATGCCTGCAAATGCCCCGTGCAAAGCTGCAAATGCATCCGAGCGTACCCTCCGATCTCGGCTGTCCCGCAGCTTACCGAACAATCCGTGGGTAAGGACAACTTTATTGCCCTTTTCGTCGGTTATCTCCCCCAGCTTTAAATCAACGCTTTCAAGCATGGAATATGCGCTGTCCAGACTTTCAAGAGCGGGGGCAGCCATTGCCATAAGCCGCTCCTCTCTTGTCGACAGAACATGAGCACGATTGCGAATAATATCATCAATCATATGCCTGAAGTCTGTCAGCTGCTCATCCGAATAAACCCAATCACGCAGGGTATCGGGATCCATTGCGGTAAGCTCAGGGGTGATAAAAGAAATACCCTCCTGTATCTTAAATAAAATACCAAGAGTACGGTCATGCATAGCCTGATATTTTGCATCGCTGTTATCAACATCCATATTGAGCTTGGCATACATATATACGCGTTCAAGCCGCTTCTCCAGCTGCTCAAACAGGCGCAGGCCGGAGCGCAGGGTTTCACGGCTCTCCCCCATTTTCCCCTGATATCCGGTCAGCTTCTCGGCATCCGCCTGAACAAGCCCCAGCGCAGCCTCCCATGAATCTTGGTCCGGGTAAATATCTGTAAGTCGCCATTTATATTCAGCCGGTATGTCATTCCTGCTTTTATACTCCATAATCAATCCCTCCCTAAAAGGTTTCAATTAGTATTATACATTATTTATATAAATATTTCATCAAAACTTGTGCCGCAGTTATTAATCTATTCTCTGCCTTTGGCTCCCTCTGACGAGGGAGCTGTCGCCCGCAGGTGACTGAGGGAGAGAAATACAAAAAATATTCTAAAAAAGTAGCATTTTGGGGCACATCTATTATTTCATTAAAGCTCGGGCAAAAGCTCTGCTTTTGCGTATATGTGCCTGTAGTATTCTAAAAAAGTAGCATTTTGGGGCACATTATGCATATCCTTAATAGAGAACTATTTTCGGGAGGGATTTGCATGCCCTATGACCGGTCAAAAGCGGTTACATATGCACATAAATGGGCATTTAAAAGAAATCCGGCTTACGGTGATTTCTCAAAAATGGGGGGCGACTGCACCAATTTTATATCGCAATGTATACTCGCCGGTGGAGCTTCAATGAACTATATCCCAAATACCGGCTGGTATTATAGCAGCATGAACAACCGCTCCCCATCATGGACCGGGGTGGAGTTTCTGTATAAATTTTTGATAACTAATAAGGGTAAAGGCCCATATGCGGTTGCCGCATCTGCCTGCGATATGCAATCGGGGGATGTGGTGCAGCTTTTGTTTAACCGCGGACAAAGTTTCGGGCACAGCCTTTTTGTCGTGGAAACAGGTGTTCCGCCCCAAAACAGCAACATTCTGATTTCCACCCATACATATGACAGCGATTACCGCCCGTTGGATAGTTGGGAAAATGTTATTTACCGATATATTCATATTTCAGGCACGAGGTAATAATACTAATTTAGAATAAATATATAGAAATATCATAGTTAATAAATTAAACTATTATAAACAATATTTAGTATTTATCCAATTATCTTTATACTTTTCTCGCCGTCTTTCACCAAATAAATGCCATGCAATTGTAAAGATGAACAAATTATTAATAATTCATTGACAATCTATTTCTTTATGTTTATCATTACAATTAGAAATATTATACAGGGGGGTAAAATACATGGACGAACAGTTTAATAACGATCAGCAACCACAGCAACCCGAACAGCCTCAGCAGTCCTATGAGCAGCCCCAGCAACCTCAACAACCCTATCAGCCGCCATATCAGCAGCAACCTTATCAGCCTCAGCCTATCCAGAGCACCTCTAACGGTATGTCTGTTGCAGCATTGGTTTGTGGCATTTTAGGTATAATCGGTGGTTTTATTCCGGTTGTTCAGTACTTCACGCTTGTTTTGGCAATAATCGGCATAGTATTTGGTGTACAGGGAAAGAAAAAAGCAGCCTTAACCGGCACAGGCAGCGGCCTTGCTACTGCAGGTCTGGTCCTTGGTATTATCGGTGCATCCCTAAATGCTCTCGGTATACTTTGTGTGGTTGCATGTGTCGGCTCCCTGGGGTCATTAGCCGCACTTTCATAATTCTAAAAAAATACGGACATGAGGATCTTTCTCATGTCCGATTTTTTATACGGAGGTTTTATGAATCCGATAATTACTGTTTTCGGAAGAGATATTGCCACATATTCACTTGCTGCTATTGCCGGGATATTAATATCCGGCACATTCGTATGCGTTAATGCAAAAAAGAGGGGCTTTGACCAAGTTAAAGTTACCGTCGCCCTGCTTGTTTCGGCCATCGGTATTTTGATGGGAGGACATATATTATACGGTATAACCAATATTAATAAGATTGACTTTTTAATGAGAAATTTGAATAAGATAACCTCGTTGAAACTATTCTTAGCCTGCATTTATGAAATTTTTGGCGGCTCTGTTTTTTACGGCGGGCTTTTCGGAGGATTGCTTTTCGGATCAATATACCTTAAAAAAGCAAACATGAATTCACCGGTACTTTACGATATAATCGCCTGTTCAATCCCGTTAATGCATGCCTTTGGCAGAATCGGCTGCTTTCTAGGCGGCTGCTGTTACGGCATTGAAAGCAAATTCGGGTTTACATATCATAATTCATTGATAGAATCTGCAAACCATATACGCCGTTTTCCCGTACAGCTTCTTGAAGCCCTGCTAAACCTTATCCTTTTCTTGATGCTTTATATATTTATGAAAAGGGGATTTTTTAAGGGCAAAATGATTTACATATATTTAATTATATATCCGATAATACGCTTTTTACTGGAATTCTTACGCGGAGATAGAATAAGGGGATTTATTTTGAGCTTATCAACATCTCAGATAATAAGCGTAGGGATTATATTAATTGTTTCGCTTTCTCTGATAAAGCAAAAAGTGAGTCTGCATAATAAACCGACACAATAATCCGGCAATATAAAAACCATTTAATGGTTTTTATTCTTCTGGGAAGGGCAATAGCCTCCCTGTCAACATAAAACGCTCTGTCCGGGTCGGTCTTGATATCCCATTTGACAAGCGTAATTTCTGAATTTACAATTTCCAGACAGGTAATGCTGTTGTTATAAATACAACTCACGTCATTAAAATAGGGTGGGTCATCCTCCTTCGGACATGACGGGCGGTGGGTGTGTCCGCATATGACGGGCTGTTTATTCTTTTCAATCCAGTCGATAAATATCCTTTCCACCTTTTTTAAGACAGCATAGTTTATTGCGGCACTGGTGGGGTCTCTCAGGCCGAATGTTTCAAACCTTCTCCATATGTTTCTTGTCAGAAAGCTTCCCACCTTCCAAAAAACATCGGCTACCAAATCCCCCTGATGTCCGTGTACCAAAAACAGTTTGACCCCGGTTTCTTTATGCTTGATTATCAGTCCTTCATATGCTTTGATATCCTCAAATAAAGGCTCATTCTTGTCAATATGAGGGTCGTATATTTGAGCGAAATTCTTTTTAATATACAAAGGATTGCGCTTTATAATGTCGTGGTTTTCGTAAATCATATAAAAACGGCCGGCATTATAAAATTCACGAATTAAGCGAAATGTATCCGAATGTGTGGTGCTGATTATGGAGAACTTCTTGTTTTTCCAAAGCTCATCACTGTCACCAAGATCAAAATATGCGAATTCGTTTGCGTAATAATATTTTAATGCAGAGTAAAAAGTGTTTCCGTTTCGATTGAAATCATCAGCAAGACTGCCGTCACCACGATGGCAGTCACTAAGAAAAACAAATTTCGACGAGTTATCGAAGGGTATTTCCATTGATTTTTTATATACTTCACTTAATCGGCTGAATGTTGACATAACAAGTTTCCTTATTCTTTTAATTCTATTCTTAACAAAAATTATAATGGTATTCGTTTATGCAAATCTGACAGTTAAGAAAAGAGCATCGTTATCCCATTATTTTACATCAATATTTTTAACCTTGATTTTATTATTGCCATATGCTATAATTTCTCTCGCGGTATTATGCAATTTTTTCTGTTAATGAATACCTGCTCCTCGGCTTTTGCTTGCGAGGGTTGAAAAAAATAATATTTCCGGGTGTAGCGCAGATTGGTAGCGCGCTTGAATGGGGTTCAAGAGGCCGCAGGTTCGACTCCTGTCACTCGGACCATACTGAATACCCATAAGGGGCTTGAAGCCTTTTGTGGGTATTCAGTTTTGTGTAGACCGTAGGCCGGAGTGCGTTGGTGATTCATTATGCACTTCGGTCTGTTTCATTGCGTCCAAAAGTTTTGAGAAATGAATCCTTCTGAGATTTACTCATTTCAGGCAGTTCTACATATCCGATCATTTTATAGTAAATATCCACTTTCTGTACAGTTTCTCCAATAATCTGCTCCCTATGATGAACTACTATTCTGTCGATAAACTCTTGTAGAACTTCTGGTGTTAAAATCTGAATATCTGTGTATTTATACTAAATCCATTCTAAAACATTCCAGAATAGAGCGATGCGTTCCTAATACTAATTTAAATTAAATTAGTATAGGAAGAACGCGCCATGAGCGATAATTATGGAATAGTTATAGTTGGATTTAGTATTACCATCATTTCCGGCAACAAAAGAAGACCAGCTTCTTGACCAATTGATTTCACCACTTGCACCACTATACCAATCAGAAACAGAAACTTTTCCCCCACCTATGTCAGCATAATTGCTGTTTATCACAATTTTTTCAACAGGCTCCGTGTCGCCTTCCTGCTTTGTATATCTTGCGCCAATCGCAGCAAAACCTGTTGCGCCTTGCGCATATACATCGCCGCCGTTCATAGTGAAAATACCGCGCAGATAAATGCCCATATCATGAGAAGATGTTGAGTATATTTTGCCACTGTTTATCGTAATATTTCCGTTGGCGTTTATCCCTGCCCAATGCCCCCTTGCAAGAATATCGGATGTTCCATTTATAAGAATGTTTGCGCGGGAGTAAATCCCGCTGTCATCTGTTGAGATTGCAATCACTGTACTGTCAGTAATTGTAGTATCAAGCGTACTGAATAAAGCCGGATAAAACGCTTTCATTTCTAAAACAGAACCATTCCTTACAGTAATAGCGCCATCCGTATAAACTGCATTTGAGTTTTGACTTGTAATTTTGATAAGGGAACTGTCAATTTGAATATCTCGTCCGTTCAATAGTCCAACGGAAGATACACCCTCTCCGGTCAAGTCTAAAACACTGCCTTGAATTAAAAAATTGTCAATTTCATTTCCACCTGAGATACCACAATCTGCGTTAGTAACCGTAATACGGCTGCCTTGAACCGTGACATCTCCCGAAGGAACATTTATCCCTACAACATAGTTGTCAATTGAGATGATCGCATTTATTATCTGGAGTGAAGCATCGAACTTATTCACATCAATGGCAGAAGAGAATGCTACCGGATAAGTATAATCGTAGCCGTAGTCGGATCATAGACCGCTGTGCCTGAGCCGCAAGCAACTGTGTTATTTTCAGCAGTTAAAATATTCACCCCGTTAACCCAAAGCCCTTCGATAGGGGCGGCAAACACGGCAGAGGGAACAAATCCCATCATCAGCACGAGTGACAAAATCAAAGATAGTACTTTCATTTTGCCTTTTTTTCTTATATCCATTAGATCTTCTCCATAAGTTATACTTTTTATTTCTTATCGGGTATTCCCGCGCCGCTGATTTCCAAGTAAAACTGCGGCTTAAACTCCGGCTCTATCTCACCCGATGC
Source organism: Oscillospiraceae bacterium (assembly GCA_028683785.1). Taxonomy (GTDB): domain Bacteria; phylum Bacillota; class Clostridia; order Oscillospirales; family Acutalibacteraceae; genus Avimonas. The sequence continues at coordinate 7,510 of JAQUHC010000035.1, read as the reverse complement.
CGCTTTCATATAACGGACAACAATTCTGATGGATTCATCTTCCGTCCCCAGTTTGTACTTAATTCCGTCGCTGTAGAAGTCACCTTGCCACACATGATCATAATCAAGATAAGCGTTTAATTTATCAACGATCTCTTTGGCTTGGTCTTCGCTTACAATATTCCAGTTAACCGTTACTTTTTTTACAAAAGCCCGGGAATCATAAACCTTCGTTATTTTTCCCAAATCGGGAAAATCGCTGGGCAGCATCTCCGATGGCCAGTCAACAGTGAATGTAGGTACAGGCTCACCTTGTGGGATTGCAGAGGATGTATTATTTCCATTCGATAGACTGCTCGTATCGCTTGTGGGATCACTGCTGTTCTCCTTTTTAAGATCAGCAGAAGTACATGATACAAAAGAAAAGGATAACAGCACTACAATAAAAAACAAAAACATTCTTTTCATAAGTCTTATTTCTCCTTTATTTAATAATTTTAAATTTCCCGATGATGGGAAGCGGCTTTTGCTCCCCCTTGTTTGCGTTTACCATACCGATGATCACCAAAGCCAGAACGACAATCGCCCAACCCCAACCAATAAGCGAAGTGATTGCCCACAGTCCCCATGAAATTGACAGCAGGACAGATGATAAAATGGTTACGGCAATTTGCCCCGCAACCGATGTGATCAGAAGCACAAGACCCTGATTTGCGTGAAACCGTCCGATTTTTGAGTCGGGACAGGAAACGAGGGGGAGAAAAAACAGGATGTAGGACAGTATGAAGATTGCCTTGTTTTCTTGTACTTCCTGATTGACAGGCGCAGATTGCGCGGGTGCCGGTTGCGCCTGTGCTGGATTATTGTTTTGTTCCGATACCACGGGTGTCCCGCACCCGTCACAAAACTTTACTTCTCTGGTAAGTTCTTTTCCGCAATTTGTGCAGTTCATGATAATACCTCCAAATTTTATTTGTCAATTAAGCGATTTACAGTTTAATCGGCTTTTTCAAAAGCAATTGTGCTCACATCATCCATCGCAGAAAAGGTGACCTTGTCTCCCGCGTTGTTTGATGCAGTAAAAATATAAATGCCATCCATGTCGGTTTCCTGGGTGTCTTCAGTAAACCCGCAGGCTTTGATTTTCTCAACATAATCCGTATAAGAAGGAATCGCTTCGAGGGTATAATTGGTGATGTTCCCATCCGTCCAATACATGCTCACTTTGGTACCGGGATCGGGCAATCCACCCATCTTTCCGCTGTCCCACTTCTTATCGCTGCCTCCGACAACAGCGCCGTTGCCATCGTCCTCATCAGAGGGAGGCTCTCCCTTGGTAGCCATAATGCTCCCTGATCCGTTTTCCTTGTCGTACGAAAAACTGATCGTTTTGCCGTCCTTGTTTGTGCCGTTGAAAGTATAATCCTCTAAAGTGACAGAGTTATAGGTGAAACCCGCCGCTCTGAGAGCTTCGATATATTCCTTTGCGTCTTTTTCTTTCATTCCACTAAAACCGTACATCACGCCGTCCTCGGAAACCACAGAGGTTTCAAGCTTAGCTTTGGGAGCTTCCAGCCCGTGCATTTTTGATTTGTCCCATTTTTTCTCACCAATTACAACATCATTGCCATCGTTGTCCTTATCCTTAACGATGATATTTCCGTCTTTATCCACCTTAACAGGACCGCCTGAAAAACAGCCGGCCAGTGAAAAGGTCAGGACAAGCACCAACAGTATACATAAAAAACCCTTCATACCTTTCAATTCAAACACCTCATTTTTCAATATTTATTTAAAATGGTAAGCGCCGTTCTAACGGGCTTCCCGGTACTTCACGATCAGCTCCGCTAAAGACCTTACATGCAGTTTGCTATAAATCCGTTTCACATGACTGTTTACATCCCTCCGTTTCATATTCAGCCTTTGGGAGCACTCGTTTTTTGTAAAGCCTTCGCGCAGGAGCATGAATAACTTGTATTCCGATGTGGTCAGGCGGGAAAGCCTTTCATGATAAGCTTCGGCGTTTTCATGAAGAGCAGCCTTCTCCGCTTTATTGAACTTCATACGAATCTTATCAATCAAAAACACCGGTACACCTCCCCTCACACATTTCTCTACTCAATCTTATGATAAAAAAGGGGTTCCGGAAATTCGGCAAAAGACGTGAGCGCGCAAAAAAGCGCCTCATTAGTTCTAATGAGACGCTCTTTTCAGCCTGTAAAACAGCTACTTTGCTATAAAATCCTTGAATAAAACCATCAATTCCGTCCGGCTGTTAATATTCAGTTTCCGATACGAACCGGTGCAATATGTATTCACCGTAGAATAGGAGAGCGACAGCATCGCTGCTATCTGACGCAGGGTATAGCCTTGCAAGAGCAGCTTGCATACTTCAATTTCGCGCTTGCTTAACTGATATTTTCTAAATAAATAAAGCTGATCGTTATCAATTTCCGGCATCTCGGAATCTTTTGCCCAATCACTGTAGTATTGCTCTTGTGTCAAAATTGGAGATAGAATCATAAAAATCATCATAGCAAAAGCTGTAATAATGGAAGCGATTAATACTACGCTGGCGGCATGAGCATTCTGTATGATATTCCCCACTGCTATACCGGATACACCACCGCACACGCCAATTAAAACAATCGACCATTTTAAATAGCGTATGCTGCTATACTTCTTGCCTACAACGCCGATGATATAATACATATTAATCATTCCTGTCGTGTTTCCAGCTCCCAGCAGTAGGGCAAAAAGGATAGCCATACTGGGAGCCTGAGCGATAAAGGCATTGCATAAAAGCCCCATTGCTATAAAAGCAAAGGTGATGTTTCCAATCAAGATAAAGGGTTTTGAAGTAAAAGCATATAATACGAAATAAATAAGGCAACCAAGTATTCCCCCGATATAATACCAGACAACAACCGAATTGCCGACGTTTTCTGCTGTAATATTCAGAATCCCGGTTCCGATACCTTTTCCAAGAACGGCAAAGGCGCAGTTGAAAACCAATGTCAGGTAAATCCGCCGTGGAATCTGAGGGGTAGTAGTTTTATCTTCATTAAAATTGATAGTTACACTGTTTTTTTTGAAAAATACAACCGCGCTCAGTGCAATGATTAAAACAACAAACGATAAAATTAAATCTTGGCGATTATGCAGGTGATTCCCATCATTAGCATTTTGGAATAGTGATATCAGGCATATCAATAGGTTGGTTCCTACTACGGCGTATAACTTTTCGGTGTTGTTCAGTGTAAAGACAAAGGGCATTAAAATGCTGATATTTACACAGCCAAGCGATATTCCAATAATGATGGCAGCTGCTACCTGTACCGGGGCAGATGGCACGGCTAAAAATATGGTCATTCCGGTAAGTATTAACACTGCGCCGATCCGTGCCATTTTTACAAACCATTCTTTTTTCATCATGATCATAAAAACGGCAGAAGATAATAAATTAACCGCGTGCAAAAGACTCCTAATTTGAGAACCGAACGCATTCTCGGTCAGCGGAGATGCCGTCCACCATGTCGCGAAGGCAATCACCCATGCATAATAGATAATCCATATGAAAATATAGGGAAGATTCTGTTTTTTAAGCCCTTTGGGACTTACGACATTATCGTTATCAAACAAATTAGAAACCTGAAACCCCACGGGGAAACTCACCTCTTTCCTTAAAGAACAATCGAACTTGATTGTTTTTAATTTTATGCGGTACACAACCGATAAATCCGTATCTTTTTGTTTTACAAACTCCCTTGTAAAACGGCCGTTGCCATATTACCCTGTCTTGCTTCTCAGTGCTTCATTCATCCTCAAATTTGCAAATGTCGTCTAAAGAACAAACCAAAGTCTTTAAAATCCAACTGAGAACATCAGTTGTGACATTAACGCCCGATTAAGATTCTATATGATATTTGTACAGATTGCAAGGTATATAGGGTCACTTGTTATCACTAATAAGTTTATGCAATAAATCGTGATACTTTTGCTTTGCATCTTTCGGTGCGATAAGTTCCATCTTTCCACCGCAACCGACTATCCATCCAAAGAACGTAGGGCTAACGGAGACATCAACGGTTGCCTCAAATTGATTGGATGAAACAATACGTGTTTGAACACCGCTTCCAAAGCGGTCTATTACAGTTTTCATCATACAGTTATCGCAAAGTAAGATTACTGTTTTTATTTCTGCATCATACATTTGAAAAACCGAATTGACATATTTGTTCAAACAGAAGTTTTTTGGTTTTGCCACAGCAGGAAAATTAACCATTTCGGGGGCGACAATTCGTTCTACGCGGAATTTAACGATTTTATCGTGATTTTCTGAATATCCGAGAACATAATAACAGTCATTGTTCCAAATTAAACTGTATGGAGAAAAGCGGTATATTTGCCCCTTGTGCTTAAATACTTTTCTTTTGTTTTGATTATATTCATAGTATTTAAAGCACACTTGCTTTTGTTTATTATTACTCCAAATGTACGCTCTTTTTCAGGTATTTCTGCATCATCTTCATCATGTCGAGTAGTAATCATAATTCTCAAGTAATCTAAAAACTGTATTGGCTGAAGGGCGTCTGCATTCATCAGCTCACGTGCCTTATCTCGTAATTTCAATAGATTATATAAAGCTTGATAATTTTTCTTTTCTCTATAATATTCCAGTATTCGGGTTTCAGAAAAAATAAACACGAATAAGCTTTCAATGGTTTCAATTCGGAAAGCCACAGAAAGATTATTAAAGTCTTAGCATTTTCTATTTTTTTGCTCGTTGATAAAAATATAGAAAGAAAGAACGGTTTAAACTTAACGATTCGATTTAGATATATATTTCCAACCGTCTCTATTATCTTCATTTGTTGGAAACTGAGTTTTGAAAACTACTTTGCAATTCAGCTATTTTCCGGCACAATGCAATATTTTATGAGAAACAATCTCATTAATATGTGAAATAATGTTGAAAAAGCAAGTATTTTGTAATATAATAAAACAAATAATTATATTGGAGGTAGACATTACCTAAACTACGGTCCCAAAAACTGTTTAGAAGGAGTCTTTAAATCTTGGAAAGTTATATAGCAACATATTTAATAGATATAGCTGCACTATCCTTTTTAAGCTATTTAATACACGACAACAACATACTGGATCCAAAACGAAAAGGTCCATTTTTTATTGGTACAGTAATAACCGTTTTGATCATTTTATTAGAAGCCGGGACTATAATTACAAATAATGGAAATCCGGATTTTCGATTTTTAAATATAATTTGCAATGTTTTCGGTTTTGCACTTACTCCTGTAATTCCCATTATTTTAATTGCCATTTTAGATTTAAATGTTCTTATAACCAAAAAATTGCTTCTGCTACCGTCAATTTTGAATGTGATAGCAACAGCTTTATCACCCTGGTTCGGATTTGTGTTTTATGTTGATACAAACAACCATTATGAAAGAGGAAATATCTTTTTCGTTTTTGTAGCCGCTTATATAATAAACTTGATAATTCTTCTTATCAGCACTATAAGTACGGGGGGAAAGCATCACTACCAAATAAAATTTAAAATCACCACTTTGTTTCTTTTTGTAATAGCCGGTACGAGCATTCAGCTTATATCACCGTTGGTCTATTCCTCTTGGCATATCGTGACGTTGTCTCTTTTAATATACTACTTTTTAATGTCTGAATTCGACGGTAGCTTTGATCCATTGACCAGACTTCATAATCGCGCAGCTTATCAAAGAATGGTAAAAAAGCTGGACGGTGGAAAGCCGTACTCCGTTATCGTTATGGATATCAATAATTTTAAAAAGATTAACGATACATACGGACATGATTCTGGAGATACTGTATTAAAAAAAGTTGCGACAGCTATAATGAAGTCATTTGACACCGGTTGCACATGTTATCGCGTCGGTGGAGATGAATTCAGTATTATCAACAGTGCAACCGATCCGGTAATAATTGAGAATCAGCTTAAGCACATGACAAACGACCTTGAAAAAGAGCGCCGGAATGACGGCTGTTTACCTACAATCTCATATGGTTACGGTATCTTCAAAGGCGGAAAAGGCATTGCTTTCCATGAGGTACTTAAAGAAGCAGACGACCAAATGTATTTCTTTAAGAAAAAACAAAATGATATGTAAAAAGCGCCCAGACTCCATGGGTTCTTTAAGCATTGAATAATTGCTTCAAATGCTGCCCGCAGGCGATATTTTTATTGTTACTGAACCTATACTTCCAGAATTACGGGACTAGTTCGGATTGATTGCGATAAGGTCACAAGTTTGAAAAATAAATTTTTCAAACTTTTCACTGCGAAAGGATGGTCATAAAAATGTCAAAGCTGAAAACCTTTTTAAAAGATGCAGGAAGTTAATGAAGCTAAATCCCTTGTAAGGAAGCTTCCTACGGAAACACAGGTGGCAGATTGGGTAAAACAAGCAGCTGCACTGCCCCGTATTCTTCAATATTAAAAATTATAGGAGTGTGTTCAAATGTTTAAAGAGTTCAAAGCGTTTGCATTCAGAGGAAATGTTATCGATCTTGCTGTTGGCGTTATTATTGGTGGAGCTTTCGGTAAAATCGTCTCCTCTTTGGTTAATGATGTTCTTATGCCTGCCATTGGTGTTATTTTGGGTGGGATAAACTTTACTGATTTAAAATATGTTATCACACCTGCAAGCGGTGATATTGCAGAAGTGGCTATCCTTTATGGTTCATTCATTCAAGCAATCGTAGATTTCCTGATCATTTCTTTTTCTATTTTCCTGTTTATTAAACTCCTATCATCCAGAAAAAAGAAAAAAGAAGAAGTGCCCCCCGCTCCTCCGGTATCTTCTCAGGAAGCTGTGCTGCTTGAAGAAATCCGTGACCTGCTGAGAACAAAGCAGTAAGGAATCGATTTTCCGAATGGACAGGCAGCTCTCTGATTGACGGAGAAAAGCAAAAGTATCTTTAGATTAGGCGGACAGCCTACTGGGTTCTATTAAGAAATTGTTTTATCCGTAAAGGGCAGGAGTGGCGGAATTGTAATCTCCTACGCTATTCCTGCCCTCCTGATTAATCCAAGTGTGGTTTTATATGCCGTGGTCGACCGGAATGTAATACCCGAGGATACGGCTCCAATCGAGATGCTGGTAGGCAATCCGGACAAACTCGACGAAAGTGAAGTAACTGCCTATATACTGAGCATCGACGATAAGACGCTGTGCGGAGAGAATGAGCACACCGTCGTGGCGATCGGCCCTACCTTTGGAAGTTGGGATACCTCTGACAAAGCGGAGTATCAGAAAAAGAAGCAGAAAGAGCAGTCGCGACTTATAAGCGTGTTGGAGAAGCGGTTCCCCGGCTTTGAAAAGGCTGGTTTATGACTTTAATGCTTATTGATACTAAATCCAACTATAACTATTCCATAATTATCGCTCATGGCGCGTTCTTCCTATACTAATTTAATTTAAATTAGTATTAGGAACGCATCGCTCTATTCTGGAATGTTTTAGAATGGATTTAG
>JAQUHC010000167.1 GCA_028683785.1 Oscillospiraceae bacterium | reverse complement strand
GTCTCACAGTGTGTCCGACCTTGAGCTTAAATCGGTTATGAAAAAATATAAGACACCGAATTTTGCGGCGGGCTGTTCAAGAAAGATTATTGCAGACGGCGCCGAAATGCTGGGATGGTCGATTGAGGATCTTATCAGCCGCACCATTCTGGCAATGCGCAGCCTTATCGGAGAAATGGAAATTTAGGAAGTGATAATATGGGATTTTATTTTTTTGCAATGCTGTCGCGGATGAAATATATAACCCGCTGGGCACTTATGCGGAACATACGCACAGAGAATATAAGCGAGCACACCAATGATGTGGCGGTGCTTTCGCACGCTTTAGCTGTTTTAACCAACAGGCGTTTCGGCGGGAATGTTGATGTAACTAAATGTGTGCTTATTGCGCTGTATCATGATGCTCCCGAGATTTTAACCGGGGATATGCCCACTCCGGTGAAATATTATAATTCATCCATCCGTGAGGCATATAAGCAGGTGGAAAAGGTATCGGGTGAAAAGCTGTTATCAATGTTGCCGCAGGATTTGGTTGACGAATATGAACCGCTCATTATTGATGACGGCAGGTGGCAGGAGGAAAGATTGATTGTGCGTGCCGCCGATAAGCTGTCTGCCCTTATAAAGTGTATTGAGGAGCAAAGTCAGGGCAACCACGAATTTGATAAAGCCCGCCGTTCAAACGAAAAGGCGGTTCGCGATATGAAGCTGCCGGCGGCAGACTGCTTTTTAGAGGAATTTCTGCCTTCGTATAAGCTTACCTTGGATGAACAGGATTAATATGATATGAACCCAACGAATGTTTTTTCATATACTGATACTAATCACAAATAAAACAGAGCGATTTATGAGCGATAATTTTATTGCCGCTATTATTTGAGATTAGTATTATAGTGCTTATGGCTGATTGTTGAATCAGAATTTAAAAGCATATGAAAGGAACGAACATAAATGTATCGTCGCAGAAGGTATAATCCATATTTACGCAACAATGATATACCGGTAAACTCTCTCATGCCTTACGGGAAATCAAATGATCATGGACCAAATCCGTATGTGGTTAATATTGAAAAAGCAACCTTGAAAAACAATTACTTTCGGACCGCTTTATGGACAGGTAATCATTTGCAGCTTACCTTGATGAGCATCAAACCCGGGGAGGATATCGGGCTGGAGCAGCATCATGATGTCGATCAATTTTTACGCATTGAGCAAGGCGAAGGCGTGGTAATGATGGGGGACAGCAGGGATAATCTTAACTTTATGGAAAGGGTTTTTGACAATTATGTTGTCTTCATTCCTGCAGGTAAGTGGCATAATCTGATTAACACAGGACGAGTACCCATAAAGCTGTATTCAATATACGCCCCGCCTCAGCATCCGTTTGGAACGGTTCATGTGACAAAACAAGACCAAGAGCAACATTAATAATGAGATTATTGACACTCCGGCGCTTAATGCATCGGAGTGTTATACATTTTAAAATTTAAGGTAAAGCAGATTGACAAAGACCAATGATTTGTGTAAACTGTTTATGTGCTTCGAACCCCCTTTTAAGCCCCCATAGTTAAGTGGATATAACATGCCCCTCCTAAGGGCAAATCGTGCGTTCGACTCGCGCTGGGGGTGCCAATTATCAAAGCATCCTGCTGATTTAGATCGGCAGGATGTTTTTCATAGTGATAATATGTTCCGTGGTAATATTCTCACATAAAATGTACAGCCTATTATCATACTCAAGGTTTATATAATAACATGAAGGGCTGGCTGGCAGGGTGGAAATATTGAAGATTGCATTGACTTCGATCGGCTCGTCCTAGGTTTTTTACCTTTCTATACCGCAATGTATCCTCATGGACGGTATAGCACAAGGATTTACAGGCTATTTCACGGTGATAGTTTAAACAGTTATCCCGAAAAAACAAAGTAAATCAAATGAATTCTTTATCTAAAAGAAAATCTATTAAATTGATATTCAAAATCCCATTATCATCGTACCAACGCTTTCCGATATCTTTTCTTATAACAATTTTAGGAAAAGAGTCCCCGGTCAATGCAAAAGGGCGAAGCTCATTATCGATTTTTTCCTCTGTTGGCATAGCGTAGGCGGATTGTATATAGGTTTTTTTATCTCCTGAGGTAACGACAAAATCAATTTCTTTCGGAGTTCGGACTGAATTTCCGTTTTCATTTATTGTTCTTGCATACACAACACCAACATCAACGGAAAACTCACGGATCACCAACTCATTATAAATGATATTTTCCATAATATGCGTCATTTCCTGTTGGCGAAACCCGATCCGCGCATTTCTAAGTCCTATATCTTCGCTGTAATACTTGCTTGGAGAATCAAAATACGCTTTGCCCTTTACATCATACCGCTTGCTTTCAGAAAATAAAAACGCGTCCTCCAAATGAACGATATATGCTCTTATTGTATTTGTCGATACCGTAGATTTCATTTTGGATTTTAGCGTATCCGCAATCCTTTTCGGATTTGTCAAAGAACCGATAGACGAACTTAGTAAATCTAAAATTTGTTCTAAAACATCCTGATGCTCTATTTTTTTTCGTTCTACAATATCCTTAATATACACCTCGGTAAAAAGAGAACGCAAATAATTCATTTTTGCCGCCTCAGTAGGTCGGGATAAAATAAGAGGCATTCCTCCATAAAAAGCATACTCGTCAAAAGCTTCGTTTTTGTCGCCGCCAGCGGCTGAATAATATTCCGCAAAACTTAATGGGTGTACACGAATTTCATCACTTCTTCCCCTAAACTCGGTCAAAATATCAGAGGACAGCATTTTAGAGTTGCTTCCAGTTACATACACATCCAAATTTGATAAACTCCGAAGGTCATTAAGCGAATCATAAAAGGTGATTTTTGCGCCATCGGGATTATATGGATTCGCAACAGTATCCGACATCTGAATTTCATCAACAAAAAGATAATACTGTTCCGCTTTATCTGTCGCAATACTGCGGACATATGAAGTAAGTTCTAATGGATTGCGGTACTTTATATCTTTGGCAAGGTCAAGCTCAATGATGATGATTTGATTTTCTTTGACTCCGTTATCTAAAAGATATCTTTTATAAATTGTTTTCAGAAGATAAGACTTTCCGCATCGGCGAATGCCGGTAATAACTTTTACCAAGCCGTCCCACTGATAAGCGATTAGTTGACGTAAATAACTATCTCGTTTTATTTCCATTTGGATTACACCTCTCATTGACTATTTCCGCCCAATAAGGCTTTTATGTGCATTCATTATACATGAAATAGAGAGTGAGCGCAACACTCTCATTGAATAATTTAGCCCATAAAGGCTGAAATATTCAATTATATTTGCACTGTGGTTAACAAAAGAGCTTTTTATCGTTCCTCACGAAGGTTTTGTTGCCTGCATCGAACCTTGTCCTCATGTGCCGTGGAACGAAGTGTTGCACAGACGATTTGCGCGATGTTCGGCAGATAATCGGCGCAGCGGTATTTCTTTTGATGGGCTTCGCCTTTCTGCAAAAAATATGGGCTTTGGAAAAACGTCGCCATCATTGCAGCGGGATTGGCGTTGTACCAATACGCCAACTAATTTATCAAAGCATCCTGCTGATTTAGATCGGCAGGATGTTTTTCATAGTGCGCCCGGTGAGCGCACGTTCTAACGGGTGAAAGTCCCGAACCCGCCCGGTAGCGGGAAGGGTATAGCCGAACACCAAGGGTGTCCATCGTGAGGTGGAATCTGGAGAAAGGTGTAAGCAAA
>JAQUHC010000034.1 GCA_028683785.1 Oscillospiraceae bacterium | reverse complement strand
GATACTATAGTATCCTTGACCGGTACGAGTCCCTGCACTCATGCGGTTGAACCGCCGTGTACCGAACGGTACGCACGGTGGTGTGAGAGGTCGGTCACTCAACTAATGGGTGACCTCCTACTCGATTACTATTATAAGCTAAGGAAAAAAGCAACAAGCACGAGCCGTCAGTCGGGAGCGCCATGACCTTTTGGAATGTTACATCTTTAAGTGAGCGATAAATCCTTAAGAACTGAAGTCGGGATTAACAGTAAGCCCGATAGGCGATGACAAAGAGAAGCTGAATAATGTACTTGCGAAAGAAAGCATTAAATATATCGGAGAGTGGAGACTTGTGGTTCCGGAAGAATTATTTCAAATAACAGAGCAAGGGGGGATACCGATTGTATAATTACAAAACCACTACCATTAATTAAAGATTTAGAGCAACTAAGTTGCTGTAAAGTTGCTCTAAATTTTGATAAGTTGGCATAACTTTAATTTAGTTGCTTTAATCTTGGTAAATTGATTTAATTTTGCTATAATTATGGGATAATAGAGGGGCAAGGAGTGATTTCATGCAAACCGAAGAGCTAATAAAGCTTGTCGAGAAGGTTCATAGCTATCAGGCTGAATTGCAAAATGTCGAAATAAAAGCCGCACATCATGGCTGTCCGACGAGGCTGTATGACACTTTATCATCCTTTTCCAATCAAGATGACGGCGGTATCATTGTTTTCGGAGTAAATGAAGCAAGCGGTTATGAAATTATTGGCGTATATGATGCACAGGATTTGCAAAAAAAAAGTTACTGAGCAGTGCAAACAAACATTCGCGTCGGAGAAGCGGATGAACTAATGAGCGAATATGAAATATATAGCTATGACGCTTTCCGCAAGCGCATTCATGATGATATACGTAAAGTTGAAAATGCCAAGCTATCACTCTTTGACAAGGAAAGATTGAATGAATATTTTACTGCCGTGCGAAGAGAGCGAAAAAATCTGTCGGACAATATCTTCGAGAGCGAACTGCTCGAATTGATGGGCGTCACCGCTGACGGCGTACCAACACTTGCGGGAGTTATGACCTTTTCAAAATATCCGCAGGGATATTTTCCCCAGCTTTGCATAACGGCGGTTGTTGTTCCCGGAACAGAAATCGGAGAACTCGGAGATAATGGCGAGCGATTTATAGACAATCAGCGAATCACCGGCTCAATACCCGAAATGCTTGAAGATGCTGTTGACTTTGTAAGACGGAACAGCCGCACTCAAACGATTATCAACGATGACGGCCAGCGTAAAGATAAATATGAGTATCCAATGAAGGCTGTCAGGGAAGCAATTCTAAACGCCCTTGTTCATCGGGATTATAGCATTCATACGGAAAATGTGCCTATTCGTATCGAGATGTACCGCTTTAAAACCGAATCCATGTCCGGAAAGACGGATATCAAAGCAGGTGTGTTGGATTTCTGTGAAATACCCCGAACACGGGCGGAGCTTCAACAATTAACCGGCTTTTCAAGGTTTTATATGATGACAAGCATTGTAAATCCCCTTATTGAAAGCGGAAAGCTGAAAATGACCATTCCGGACAAACCAAAAAGCAAGTATCAGAAATATTTCAAAGCATAATGAAAGCGGGGGGCTTCTCGTGCCAGAAATAAAACTCAGTTATGAGCAGCTGATTGCTGAAAATGCCGCACTGCGAAAGGAAAATAGACGCCTGCGGCAACAGTTGGGATTAAAAATACCGGAACCTTTGAACTCTGAACCAACAACAGATTTCTCGCCAACTAACACTACCAAAAAGAATCCGTTTGAAGGCGCAGCAGTAACTGGGGCAAGCTCAGCTGATGAAAAAATCTATTTGTTTATGTCACTCTTTCGAGGGCGTGATGACGTTTATGCCAAACGCTGGTACAGTGCGAAAACCGATAAAAGCGGTTACTCTCCGGTTTGCCTTAACGAATGGGAGCCATACATTTGTGATAAGCGTAAATATAAATGTAATAACTGTCCTAATCGAAAGCTTGCCCCGCTTGACAAAACTGCAATATTTCAGCACCTCAGCGGTAAAAGCCCCACCGGCACTGATGTTGTCGGAATATATCCGATGACTGCTGACGAATGCTGTTGCTTTCTTGCTATTGATTTTGATAATGATGACTGGCAAAAGGATATTATGGCCTTTCGTAGCACATGTGAAGAATTGGGGATAGCTGTTCAAGCGGAGCGTTCCAGGTCAGGTAACGGCGGTCACATTTGGTTTTTCTTTGATGATTTGATTCCTGCATCCACAGCACGGAAATTCGGAAGTGTATTACTCACCCATCATGCGTTTTGAAAATATGGAGATTGCAGGTGAACTACTGACTGCGGTAGAGTAATGTTAACTTTTCTATTATGAGTATTTTATACTAATTTAAAATAAATATATAGAAATATCATAATAAGAAGATATACAACGGACTTGGATATTATCTATGTTTATAAATTAAATTAGTATTAGATTGACAAAGCCTGTTGATCCGTATATTATGGAACCATAATCCATAATATACGGATGAGGTGATTCTGTTGTATATCAAGCGACATATTGAGCCGGTAGTTGCCCGCATTGCAAAAAGGAAACCCGTGTTGGTGCTTACCGGTGCGCGGCAGGTAGGTAAATCCACTATGCTCAAAGAGGTATATAATAACGTAAACTATGTTGCATTAAACCGACCTCTTGTACGAGAGAGTGCAAGGGAGAATCCATCATTGTTTTTTGACACTTACAAACCGCCGATTATCGTTGACGAAATTCAAAAAGCTGCGGAGCTTTTCGACTATATTAAGGACATTGTGGACGAGAATAAAATAAAGGGTCAGTTTTACCTCACGGGTGCACAGAGTCTGAAACTGATGAAGAATGTAAGCGACAGCCTTGCAGGTCGTGCCGGTGTGATTAAGCTGATGGGTCTGTCTATGCGTGAGCTGGTGGGGAGTTTATACCGTAAGCCATTTATCCCGACAGTGCAGCATATGGAATCAACAGGATCGAGAGCAGGTTTTGATTATAATGCGATTACTTCACTTATACACAAAGGCTCTTTTCCCGAGCTTCATGAAACAAAAAGCGATTTGCACGACTGGGCGGATTTTCATAGCTCATATCTCCAAACCTATATTGAGAAAGACATTAAAGATGTATTAAATATACAGGATGAATCGGCGTTTATAAAATTCGTTAAGTCTGCCGCGTCCCTAACCGGCGAGATGCTCAATCTCACAACAATGGCTGAAATATGCGGTAAGGATGTTAAAACAATTAAATCGTGGCTGTCGGTTCTGGAATCCAGTGGGCTTGTATATCTGCTTGAGCCATATTACAACAACTTCAATAAGCGTCTGATAAAAACACCTAAGCTATATTTCCTTGATACAGGCCTTGCCTGTTGGCTGCTGGGTTGGAACACACCGGAACAGCTTGTAAACGGAGCGATGTGGGGACATATTTTTGAGAGCTTTGTGTTTGCGGAAATTCTCAAAAGCTACTATAACAACGGAATTGTCAAGCCACCGCTGTATTATTACCGAGATGCCGATAAAAATGAAATTGACCTATTGATTGAAAACGGCGATTCACTGCATCCCGTTGAAATAAAAACTGCCAGTGATCCCACAAAAACAATGGTTAAATCATTTCGTTGCCTGAACAATAACAAAGCCAAAAAAGTCGGTACAGGTGCAGTGATATGCCTTGCAAAAGAAAGGCTCCCGCTAACTGAGGATGTTTGGACGCTTCCTATTGGGATGATATAGGTTTTGGGCATTATACTAATTTAAAATAAATATATGGAAACATCATAGTAAGAAGATATATAATTGCTCGGATATTATCTATGTTTATAAATTAAATTAGTATTAGATGTTTGCGCAACAAATGTGAGTTTCCAGCAAATAAAAACGTGCATCTATTCTGACCCACAAAGACATAATTTGTCGAAAACTGTCGTATCATTCTATGGTACGGCAGTTTATATGCTTTAGTATTTACATAATAATCTTTACCTTTACAATGAATGATGTGTACAGTCTTGTAGAAAACAAGAAAACGGCATCCTCTCTTGTTTTACGTTTCTCAAAAAAAGGTATGGTGAAGAAAATAAGAAATAACTTGTATACATGTGTTAATGTGGCTGATGGACAACCGGTTGCATCGAAATACCACATAGCATGTGCAATCAATGAAACTGCGTACATATCACATCATTCTGCTTTTGAATATATGGGTATATCGAATCAGGTTTTTTACGAAATGTATGTTTATTCAATGAAACGATTTGCAAACTTTGAGTTTGAAGGAATAACCTATAAATACATTTCTTCAAAAATTGAGGATGGAGTCATAGTTCCTAAGAATACTCAAGGGATACGAATAACGTCAATAGAACGCACAGTTGTCGACAGCATAAAAGATTTTGAGAAAATCGGAGGTCTCGAGGAGCTCTTAAATTGCATTAGGCAATTTCATATCTGGATGAAAAGGGAATAATCAAATATATGGACGCATATGGGCTTCAATTCTTTTATCAAAAGACAGGATTTTTGTTAGAACCCTATAAGGAAAAGCATAATAAAACCCCTTGGGGGGTTGCCCGAAAAAACAATGCAGGTGGCAGATCTTTCGGGCTCCTTTAGGGGCTTTGTCTGTAATATGCCCTATTAGGGCTATTCAAGCCCCCGGCTTAGCCGGGGGTTCTGACTATGCATTCTATTTTATTTCGGATATATAAACCCACATAGCAGGACGAATACCGTTTCTCCATATATCGGCATCAAGAACGCCATGTAATAAATTATCCAAAATTTCTCCTTTTGAATTGCCAAGAGTTCTTAACCACCAGTTTATGTAATCAAATTCGTAAGTACCCCATTTGTTTAAATCCTTGCGAATAGTTTCTGTATATCCGGCTTTTCTGTCCAGGTATATGCCATCATTGTCCATATTGTCATCAAAATAACGATAAACCTCTTTTTCATCCAACAAAAAAATATTGTCTAAAGTATCGTTCATATGAGCATATCCAAAGTCTGAGCTTCTACTGTTTTTAACAGTAGTCTGAACTACTGCCGCTTTTTCATCTTGCGTAAAAGCGATATCCATAAATTCTTTATTAAGCCATTTGCGAATATCGCTGTTTTCCCATACACCTTGACCTTCTACACTGTGAAATATCTTTCTTTCAATACAGACATCAGTAAGCAAAAACATTTTACCGTCTTTAATATCAAGAACTCTCCACTTTATTTTTTCTTTTCCGTTATTAACATTGCTATCCTGCTCATAAACTCCGAAATATACATAGTTTCCCGGTTTATACAAAGGATTTGTATCGGGTAAATCAGCTTCAATTAGCTTTACCCCTTTATCATATAGTTTTTCGGAATTGTACAAATTGTAAAACTCTCCGTTTAGTTCAAGTATACCATCATAAAAAGTATACTTATACAAAAACCCGTTTTCTAATCTGAACTTGAAGGTATAGCTTGGACCTTTTGGAGTTATTTTTGACATATCAAGAACCCAAATGTCATTAAGAGCATTAAAGACCTCCATAATTTGTGTTTGGTCTGTAATTGCAGTCCGAAATGTTATTTTGTCTGTGTAGGTTATTTGCAAATATGTAACCGATATGGTCTTAATATCAGCTATCAGCCTTTTTGTTTCATCTGTATTAATAAAGTCAAATATTTGTTTACTGTTTTCCGGCTTTGATTCGGACGAAGCGGAACTGTTATTCCCTTCATATTTCGGGGAATTCTGACAAGAAGTAAATATCAATATAACAAGTATTAAAGCAAATAATATAAAATTATATTTCTTCATTTCCTTTCTCCTGCAATTATTTATAAATATAATAATTTATTTCTTTATCGTATCTGTCATAATCGTTATCCTCAAGCATATATAGATTAGGATTGTTATATTTCTCACGATTTATATCGTATTGATCAAACCATCCCGCTTCCGACCTGATAATTTCACCTGTTTCTGAGTCATATAATCTGTCGTATCCTAAGGTTGAGTCGCTGTTTTTTTGAGATGTGGCGCTGTTAATGGGTTGTCTTGCCCAAAAAGCATCATTATAGGAATCATATGCAGCTTGCATTGATCTTGCGTTGTCTAATATTGCTTTTGTAGCGTCCTCGGATTTCTTTACATATGCATTAGCGTAACTTTCCGTAAAAGCAAAGGACTTTAAAACATTAGCAAGCGTCTGTTCCAGTTCTAAAAATTCATCAGCAGGCGCCATAATCCCCATAACATTGTATACCGTCATAGGATAACAGTCTATTCCGTTTTGATAATAACTGCCTAAAGAAACTACCGAGCCGCTGAACAATCCCTCACAAGGAATATTAGAATTTTCTAATTTAGCATGAGCACGAACCACAGCTGAATCTAAAGCATATGAAGATAAGTAATTCTCTAACGGATGCTCTTCAACTATATCTAACTTGCTAAACTTTGTAACAGCGGCTTTCAAACCTTGAACGTCAAGGAAATCGATATAAGAATTCCATTGCTTATAGAATTCACTCACTGTAGCCGGAGCAAGAACCGGACAGCTGCCAAATAAGCTGTTGGCACCGTAATTTGTCCTGAATAAATTACGGGCATCATTGCTTTTCATAAAAGGGTTGAAATTATAGTGATAAAAAACTCTTCTCTCAGGTTTCTGAGGATCATAAATCATTATACCGAATACAAGGTTTGAGGGATTTAATTCGTATCTCCAGCCTTTGGGAATCTTAATTGTAAAATCATTTGTTGTCACTGTTTCAAGAGTCAATTTTATTTCCGGAGCTTTTTGCAGGGAAACTGCAATTTTTCCGTCGTCTTTGCTCTGGTTGTTTGTATTTAATCCGGTTGCTGACGGCACACTGCTCTGATTACCGTTATCAAATGGATTGTTACAGCCGGTAAATATAAATATCATAGAAATCATTAAAGTAAGAATTATAATACCGGGTTTTGTTTTGCTTTTGAATAATGTAGTGTTGTTTGTTTTTTTATCAGACATTTTTTCCACCTGCTTTCTTAAATTTTTCCGCTTACGCATAATTAAAATAAGAAAAATAATTAATGTAAGTAATAAAAACATAATCAGAAATATAACCCAGAAGTTAAAAAATCCGAATAAACCTTTTTGATTCAGTTTAGAGGCAAAAGGTGTGTTCCCGTAAAAGCCCATATTGATTCTTTTGCCGTTTTGCATCGGTTCCAAGCTGTAATCACTTTCGGGATTGCCCGAATTTATCGCGGGACTGTTGACAGAATCTTTAACCCATTTTTCGCCGTTCCATCTGCCGACCTTTGATTTCAAATGGAAATCAAGATTTTCGGCATCGGCAAATAAAGGATCTCCGAAAAGGCAGGTACTGAAATTTCCGGACGGGATTTGTACATAACCGACATTATCTTCATGACTATACATTCCGTTCGTAAAAACAGCTTTGTCTTCGCCTATCATCGAATAATTGATGCTTATCGGATGAGGCTTTTTCAAAAAATCAGAAAATTCATTTTCCGCAATATTTAAAACTTTATTCCCGGCAATTATGGAATTGTTTATTACAACACCATTTTCAGGCAGAATATCGGAATTCGGATTAATATCGAGTCTGACTCCGCTAAAACCGTTTTTTGCTATTGTGCAGTTTTCAACTTTTAGCGCTTCAGGATAAAGCTCCATATATTTTCTGTCTAAACTGAATATGATGCCGTTTCCTTTATAACCGTAAATCAGACAATTCGATAAGGAAACATTTTTGCTTTGAGATATAAGCATGCCGTTGTCCCCGTCGGATGCGCTTCCGAATTCGCTGTTTTTTATTATTATTTTTCCATTCGGTGTTTTATTTTCTTCAATATGAATTGCGGCAGCTTGCGTATTGCTTATTTTGCAATCTTCTATTGAAACAAGAGTTTCGTTTAAATTGTCAGTTCTACTGTAACTAAAATAAAGGCCTCTCCAGAAATGGTCTATGACGCAGTTTTTCAAAAAAACCTGTCCGTAACGGGAGCCTTCAATCCAGGCGGCATATTCTAACCCCGATATCGGTTTAAATGTTATCGGCTTTTCCTTTGTTCCCTCAGCCGTAAGCTTTCCCTGTGATATAAGCATTGCATCGTTTCCGAACAATACGGTTATTCCGGGCTTTATGGTCAAGTCGCTGTAGCTCATAGGGGAATCCTGACAATAGTTAATCCTGACTTGTTCAGTTAAAACATACGGTATTCCGACATTACCCCAGATTCCGCTTTCATTTATATTTGCCCATGCAGGACGACCAACATTTCCGAATATCTTAGCATATTTAAATTTATCGGGAAAGTCGTTACCGAATGAATTTGTATAGTCTTTGTCCTTGTTAATCTTTGAAGCTGCATGAACTGCAATAGCATATGTATTTGTATTTCCGTTAAATACATTACCCGATAAAACAACCTCATCGGGATGATTTGAATCGTTGTAGCCGTAGTATAACTGAACAGTATGGCTGTCCGGATTGTTATTGATAAATATACAGTTTGTAACGCTCGCTAATCTTCCATCCATTATTTCAACCGAGTGAATACCGGAATCATTGAAGGTGCATTGGTCGATATAAATGTCTATTTCTTTAGCGGTATCGCTTCTGCAAATCTGAATGCCTCTGCCGAAGCCGGTAAAGGTTGTTTTTTCAATACGCACCGTTCCTTTTCCTTTTGTATGGTAGCCGTTATCATATACGATACCTGTTGAACCGGAAACGGGATTGCGGAATGTGCATCCGGTTACTGTCAGATTTATGGTCCGTCCGCCATCGTATGTTCCACTTTCTGATGTCCTTATCATATCGGCTCCGTATTCAAAGACACAGTTATTGAAAACACCACTCGAAGGTTTGGAATCATTCGCTTTAATTCTGATACCCTCAAACCCTTTATCCATTCTGGAAGGGACAACCGTGAATCTTACCCCATTTGCATTTATATGTCCCGATTCTATTTGCAATGTCTGTGCAGGTAATTTGCCGTTGTCATAACGTGTGGTTATGCCATTCACTAAATAGTTCGCAAAGTAAACGGTAGCACCTTCTTCAATTGTAAGAGTTGCACCGTTTAATATTTTAGGGCTGTCGTTTCCGGTAGAACATATAAAATAATTATAATCTCCGGGCCATACGGTGTCTTTTGTAATATCAAAATCAATAAATACAGGTGCTTTGTTACCCAACGCAGTTTCTGATGAGGTAGCGTTTATAAAGGTCATCTGGAGTAATAAAAACAGAAACAGAATGGTACAAATTGTTTTTTTCATTTTGATTCACTCCTTTACACTATTATTTATTGTTTCTCATCACGAACGAGTATCTCCATATTTTCAAATGCTTCACAAAGCTGCTTATGCTTTATTACAAATATGATATTTGGTGAATTGCTTTTTGCAACGGTAACAGAAAGACCCTCATGTATAAATATTTGAATATTTTTAAATCCTCTATCAGATGAAACCATATAATTATAGTTCTTGTGATTATTCTTATAATTTTCCATTGCTTCAATATGCAATAAATACTCGTTATAGGAATAAGTGATATCTGAATGCTCAAAAATATCTGTTAACTGTAGTTTTAAAGGTTCTTTATAAAATTCTTCTTTGCTTAATATAGGTAATATATCAGTAATAAAATCTTTATCCAATACTATTTCCATTCTTTGTTTTAACAAGTCGGTTTGCTTAAGTATTTTTTCTTTAACTGACGTGCTAAGAGTACTCTTCGACAACATTGATTTTAAAAGTGCATCAGGAATAGTATACAGAGTAGGGGAGGATAGAATATTTTTACGATTACCCGATTTTTCAGCATTTCCTTTTTGCTTTTCATAATATTGCTTCTCGTTTTCTTTTTTATAGATTTCCATAAGAGGTGATGCTTTTTCCAAAATTCTTTGACTCCGCTTTTCGTAAAATTGCATGTCCTTTTTTCTGTTTGATAAAAGATATCTGCCTTCATTTTCAAAACCCGCTATTGCTTCTCCGGATAATGATGCAATATCCGGTGCGCTGAACAAAAGATGACAAAACACCTGATTGGTTTTGCATTTCATATAATAAGGAGAAATTTGGCCTGTCATATACAGTGGAATCCAAGCTTCAAGCCCTAACATAATCTCTTTAAACGGCCTGTCTAAATAATGAACCTGGTTAATATGATTTCCTCTTTTTATTATCATGGCAAGTCCAAACATCCATTTTTTAGAAAAGTTGACATCCTCGCTAAGCTTTTCAATTGTAAAATCAGAAAATATTGTAATAGCTCCAACTTTTTTTGATGTAGCAACCATCTTTAAGAAATCTACAGTGCCTGTCCGCATTTCTTCAAATCCGCAGTAATATTTATTTTTTGGTAGTGAAAAAGGTACTTTCGGAATATGTATATCATTAAATTTTATAGCTGCTATATATTCTTCCAAATCAAAATCATTTAGCTTATCTAAAAAATGTATGATTGAAGTATCTTTTTGCAGAGTTTTCTTAATAAGTCTGTCAGATAATTTATTATGAAAATTATCAATCGATAACTCATCACGGCTCAATTCAAATTCTCTTAAATAAAATTCAATATTATTATCATTAAAGAAATATTTTTTTAAATAATCAGAAAAAATAGTTATAAACTCATCCATATCAGCCGGTTTACGCTTGCCGCTTCTGATACGTGAAACTAAAGACGGATCAACAGAAAAATATTTAGCTAAATGGTTATTAGGAATGTTTAATTGCTCAATAAAGTAGTTAAAGTTTTCCGAGAAAGTTTTAAATTTCTCAGTTTCTTTTTTACTATTATTATCAAGAAGAACACTAAATTTATTATATAAATCATCTGGAATATCAATTAAATTCTTTTCCTTTTTAAGAAGCAAAAACCCGTCACAAATTTTCCTTAACGTTTCACTTTTAGCGGATAATGTCCTGCTTCCATTTTTTAATCTACTGATTAAGGAAGCGTCTACTCCAGATGCTTTGCTTAATTCTACATTTGTACAGCCAACTTTTTCGCAGCAATTTATAAGTAATTCGGAAAATTCCATTATGCTCCACCTCTAATTCTTTTCTACGACTTAATTATACTAAAAATACTACATATAACAATATTCTTTTACTAATATGTCAATGACAAAATCCGTCATGCCGCGAACTACGATGACATTTTGATAAATAAAACACGACAATATTGACAAGATTAAATTTATATTTTATCAATTATATATAACGATGACACCTATTCATTATATAGTTTAGAAAAGTCGATATAAACGACATTAAATATCGCCAGGCATTGATTGATACCTTTGTAAATAAAATATATCTTTATTACGACAAAATGACCATCTTATACACCGTACAAGATGGTCATTTTGATTTGACGATAGACGAAATAAGTTCGTCCACGGTTGGCTTCCTGAATCAGCTAGTAATCCCGCACCGGCAACGGTCAAATTCCCTCTTAGCAAGCCTAAGATTAATGTTGTGAAAGCCAGCCGGCGCACCCGGTTTTGCTGCTTTTCCTGTGTATGGCAGGAAACCCCCTCCCGGTTTATAACATATCGAACATCATAGGTTCCACGAAATAAAATGAGAATCATTAGGACTGTTAGCAGTAATGTCAAGCCGATAAGAATAAGCGCATACCAAGCTTTTATAAATAGTAGAAATAGAATTAACACACCAAATGGAATACCGATGGCAATACCCATCTGTTTCAATATCAGGCCGTTTTTGAAAATGGGAACTTTCAGCTCCCAGCAAAGTTCACCCATATGTACGCACCCTATTCCTCCTTCTGACGGAACGACTCCTCCACCGAATCGTCGTAGTCTTTCAGGTCATCCGTATTCCGCGCTATAGAAACAGAGCGAGTCTTATTGCTTTTTTATTCATTACTAAAAGAAGAAATATTCCAATGATAACAAACATCAGCTGGCCGATGTTTGGTTGCGCTTCACTTTCCAAAGCGTTGATAAACGGAGCAAAGGAGAAGTAATATGCTCGGCTTTCGGTTTTCGGAGGAAGATCACCACCACGGCGGGTGGTGTGACCGCTAAATTTTGCACCATTTTTATCTGTAAAAGTGTAATCAACCGACCATTCGTACCGTTGATTCGGTTGATATTGATCGCTTTCACCACCAACTCGCCGCGTGGTAACACTGACCGTGGCTGTTTCTCCGAAGAAAAACAAGGTAAAATTCGATACGGCAATAAAAATCAATGCCAAACCAACCGCGGAAATGACAATTCGCCAAAAAAGTTTTGACGGTTTGCGTTTGTTTTTTATTTGAATAGGCATTCTATCACCTCCGGATATAGTTTCCCTGATTACCATTCTATAATATTTCAAAAGAATAAGCATCACCCGTTTTGGTGATATTTGATCTATTGAAGAAAGCAGGAAAAATGACCACACTGAAGGTAAACCCTTGAGCGTGGTCTTTGCTGTTAGACTATATGAAACTCATTTGATTTATAAAAATAGATAATATCCAAGCAGAAACGGCGTAGATTGTTGAAAAAGCGGCGCACACACAGGTGCGCCGCTACATTGTAGAGGATAATTAAACAATTCAGGGGTTCTATCACAAAACAAATTGGTTTTTATTTTATGATTATAGGCATAAAATTTCATTTAGCGGCGTTGTAGGGGAGGATTCCATATCCTCCCGAATGATTTGCACCGGCATTTAACCGAACAATGAAACAATATCCGCGATATGTTGTTATACCCAACCATTTTCACGCAATTGTTGTTGTTGAACGGGCGGATATGGAATCCGCAGAAAACGGGCGGATATGGAATCCGCCCCTACGGTTCGTTGTTGTTTTCGAGGCTGATTTATGCGTCAGCCCCTTTTTCTTGTGATCCACTGACAAAAAAGATGTTGTGAATTTTTCAGGAGTTTGATTTAGCTGTATTGATGG
This sequence comes from Oscillospiraceae bacterium, assembly GCA_028683785.1. Lineage (GTDB taxonomy): Bacteria > Bacillota > Clostridia > Oscillospirales > Acutalibacteraceae > Avimonas. Next base: position 3,023 of record JAQUHC010000034.1, on the reverse strand, counting down.
ACGAGATTAACATTCTTTTTATTTCATCTGCAAGGGAAAGCATGCTTTTATAATCATATTCCAATAAATATGTTCGGGATAAAAGAGTCAACCAATAAATACTTTCATTAACCTCTTTTAAAGAAATATGAAGTTTCGCAATAAAGTCTGCCTTACTGTTACCGTAAACAGCTTCATTTATATTCGCACCGACACTTGTCCCTGAACGTAATAATTGTTTTGCAATTGTTGTATCCTTCTTTTGTTTTGAAAAGGTTTCATAAAATAGTACAATTGCAGTTGCAAAATCAAGCGATTTACTTATAAGCGGACTTTTATTCATTTTAATCAACCCCTATGGCTGTTATTATGCTTTTTCGCAGAAAAAGCCACCATATCTCTTCGCTATTCTCTATTATCTTTTCTCTTGAAAAGATCTTTATCGCCTCGTTCGCGAGGCGTTGGGAAGAGCGAAGAACGAAGAGAGAATAGAGAAGAGTACAAACTTGCCTTTGAAAATCCGTCGCGTCAGCGACACCTTTTCTCTTCACTCTTCACTATTCTCTTTTCTCTCTTGCCGACAGGCAAGTTTGTGTCATTAGGTCAAAATAGATGCAGCTTTTGTATGGATAAAGCTATGTGTCATCAATAAACCTTGAAAATAGTTCATTTCAGCTGTTTCAAAATCGTATAGCGCTTATTTGAAAAAACACTAATAAAAAGCTCCCAATTATTATTGTGGCCACCAACAATAATTAATATAGGCTCAGGGCATTTTAATTTAGAATTATGTGCCAAAGTAATCATTTGACTAATATCTGTGCAACTGGGATTTGTAGAAGCATTAGGATGATAGTGCCATTCTCCTAAATAAAATTGATCTTGATCCCAAGCCGCATCTAAAAGTTTTTTCACTCCACATGAGCTTCTGTAAAAATTACATCTGGCATGTTTAGAGTTCTTTGGAGGTTCGGTTATTTGTAAGATATTTGCCGTTGTTTGATTTAAAGAGTAATTGCCTATTAATATGCCCCCGGTTTCATAAGGGTTAGCTCTTGCGCAATATAAAAGCATTTTTTCATATGCTGTTTTAGAAATAATGATATTGTATATCTGATTTTTATCTTGAAAAAATAAATTATCCATCTTCTTTTTTATCCACCATCACATAACCCTCAAAAAATCCGTTACATTCTCTCTGCTCATATATAAGTGAAAGCATTTTTTCGGATTTTGAGAGAATATAATTTTCAATTGCTTTCACAGAGGTTGCAGCTGCAATCCAAATATCATCACTTCGTCCAGGAAAAGTAGGATGCCAGCAACCAGTTCCATCCCTTGGTAAATGGTAATTATCGTGTAGAGCCATTTCATTGTGTAAATAGGGCGATATTAATTCATAAAAATTATTAAAGTTTGGAGTCTGATTATTCGCCAATGCAATATATAAATGCTTTGCTCCCAAACCAACAGATATTGAAGCTAAAATATGTTTTCTTTTTAAATTAACGCTTTGGAAAAGATTTAGAACGCTATTTTCTCCTGTACAATCAATTATTATATCATATTTATCTAAATCAATATTGGTTTTAAATTCTTCATCAATTATTATTGTATCGTTTATTACCTCAACATTTGCATGTGGATTTAAAGTATTAAGGTAACTGCATAGTGATAGTTCTTTAAGTTCACCAATATTGTTTAAATTTAGGACATGACGGGATAAATTTCCGACCTTAAATATGTCGGAGTCTACAATAGTGAGATTATATATCCCCGAGCGTACAAGTATTTCTCCTACCGATGCGCCAATACAACCTGCTCCAACAATCAACATCTTTTTTCTAAGCAAAAAGTCATTCATTTTGCCTCTTTGTGATATTTCTTGTTGGTTCCAATTTTCTGAAACAATCCAGTCTAGCTTGGACTTTCGGTTTAAGACTTCACTTTTGTCACGAAACCACCAACCCTGCTGATTGGCTCTGAAGCCCTTTGCTGTCTTTTTCCCGTGTGATACAACCGGTAAATACAACGCTTTCCAAGAAATCAATTCAGGCTCTCCACCAAAAACCTTAGGAATAGGAAAACCAAGTAGAAGTAAATGACGTCTTCCATCTCGAATTTTTGAAACCATGTTTTTTAACATATCCATAATATCAATGTGTTGATTATTGCATGCATCTATTAAATCGCCAAAAGTTTCTGGTGCTTGCCACTTATTAATTGCTGGGGGTTGATTCAAAAATATCCACAGAGCACTAATTGGAGGTGATATATTGGTTTTTGAAAGTTGCTTGCCCCATTGCGTATAGTGCTCAATATTGTCATCTAATGACCTGAATAGTTTTACATAATACACAAATGGTTTGCTTTTATAAACATCTAATTCTGCGATTCCATATCTGCATTCAGTACTTTCCCATTGCATGAAAGAAACAACATCTTCAGAAAAGGCAAATTGCATCTCTAATATATTGCTTAAAGTGAAATCTGGCAGTTCAAACGGTTCATCTTCTGAAACTAATTTATCTTTTGCGGCTAGCTCAAGCCAGTTAATTGCCCGTTTTACATGATACAACAATCGTTCATCAACATTATGCGGCTCTGACTGAAAAGCAGATATCGTATTTATCTCAAGACACAAGGCTCCTTTTCTCCATAAGCCATTCTTTTCAACTTTAGCGTTACTAGACTGATGGTATAAGGTCACATTCATACTGTTTTCCACATCAGGATATACCTTGATTTTTCCTTTTGGATACTCAGATTCAGCCACAATATACCACTGAGATACTTGCGGAAAATATGGTGTTTTATAATCAATAGATATTCCTAAATGCAAAAACCATACTTTTAACTCATTATCGAATCTCCAATCATCCATTATTTTGACCTGTGGTAATGAATCTAAAGCTCTTCGAGCCTGATTTAATATTACAAGAGCTTGTTTTTCTTCCATCTATGCAAATCTTCCTTCTGGAACTGCTTCTGTTTTTTCGGTACGAGTCGTAAACCCAGTCGATGAATTGGATTTTGACGGAGTC
>JAQUHC010000166.1 GCA_028683785.1 Oscillospiraceae bacterium | reverse complement strand
TGAACAGTACAATATTACCTTCGTTTTTGACTTCTTCAACCAAACCCTTGATACGGCTTTCAAACTGACCGCGGAACTGGGTACCTGCAACCAATGCTGTCAAATCCAGCAGATGGATTTCTTTATTAAGCAAACGGTGAGGAACATTTCCCTCTGCTATACGCAAAGCCAGGCCTTCCGCAATCGCGGTTTTCCCGACACCGGGTTCACCAATCAGGCAGGGATTGTTTTTGGTACGCCGAGACAGTATCTGTACAACACGATATATCTCGCGTTCCCGCCCGACAATCAGATCCATTTCACCGTTTTTGGCCTTGGCGGTCAAATCGGTGCAATAGGTATCAATAAATTTGCGCTTCTTCTTTTTTTGTGCCGAGTTTTTTTCTTTTTTGCCGGCGGTGTCTCCCAAAATTGTTTTCTTTTCATCATCTACAGGCATTCCCTGGATATTGCCGAAAATATTCTGCAAAAAAGGAAAGGTGGCCGCTCCGCCCGGAGTGAACCCCTCTTCCCCATCATCTTCCGGATTCATCAGCTCGCCAAGCTGTTGATCCATCTGCTCCATATCCTCATCGGTAATACCGAACTTATCAAGAAATTCGTCGACCGGTTTTATGCCTAATTCCTTGGCACAAACCAGACATATACCGTCATTAACTGTTTTCTCCCCTTCTATACGGGTAATAAATACTACCGCGGTGCGTTTTTTGCATCGTGAACAAACCATCTGGACCGTGCCTTTCCGCGCTCGCTCCCTCTTTGGTATAACGGCGCATACAATTTATCTGAATTTTCATTTTTTCAATCTTTTTTTGTGCCCAAATCGGTATCAGCTTTTTTAATTTGAAAAAACAGAGTTATATATTTCAAAAATGCCAATATCATAAGCAGAGCTACCAAAGCCACCAACACAATAAGCAGCTCATTCGGCATGTCAGGCCATCCCACAATCATAAACATAACCGCGTAAAAAGTGAATGTCGATACCTTGCCGAACCAGTGGGCACCGCGTATCTTTTCACCCTTGCGAAGAAGTATCAGCCCACCCAGAGCCTGACATATCTCCTTGACAAGACAGACCACCAATAAATATACCACCGCTTTGTGGCGAAGCGCCAAGCATATTACCACCGTAACCTGGGTCAGCTTATCCGCAAGGGGGTCGAGCAGCTTTCCAAGGTCGGTTATTTGATTAAATTTGCGTGCAATTATTCCGTCAAGCGAATCGGTTATTCCCGAAAAAACCAGCACACCAAAAGCCCAGTATGCAAGTGTGTTTTTTTCATTGCTGTTTATATACAAGACTACAAACACCGGCAGCAAAGCAATGCGGAGCAACGATAATGCATTCGGAATATTCATTTTCCATTCAATATTAAAAAAACGCATATACGGCTTTCGTTCCTTCCCGCCGAATAAAATACTCAAATTCAGCAAGGTTATATTGTAAGATAATAATCAATTTAAACAGACTTGGCATCAAACATGTTGTTTAATGTATCGGTTATCGGATTAACCTTTTCTAGCGAATGAACAATAACGGTATCGTTCATAACCGCTCTGGTAAGCTTGTCATCATTCTTTGAAGAAGCCGCGATTAAACTCATTATGGTAACCGCGACAAAGACAAAAACAACCCCCTGAGCGGCACCAAGTACCCCGCCCAGTAAGCCGTCGACCTGCCTGAGAACAGGGACACGGAACAAACGGCCGCCGATTGTAGCTAAAATACCCACAACAATCATCAATATAATAAAAAGTATAAAAAAGCACAATAATCGGAGTAATGAAACGGCCGCAGGACGAACCACCTTTTCCTCTATAATGGCTGATACCTGAGATGCGGTCCCGTCAAGTGAATTTGGAAGCCTTTCCTTAATCTGATCGGGCGAGCCTAGATTAAAAACGGTAAGCGCATTTGTCAGTGAATCGGGGAGATTATCAAGAACACCGTTCAGTGCGGTTTCAATCGATTCGGAACCCGCTTTTTCAATCTCTGCCGAAATTTTCTTTTCAACCGAAGGCGAGATAAATTGATTATAAATACCCGAGGCAATCGGTGCGCTTAAGCTGAAAGCAATTAAAGCGGCAGCTATACAGCCGACAAGTTGAATAGCTGATTTAAAAAAGCCGCGCTTATACCCCAGCAGTATTGCGACAAGGAAAATAACTACAATCAGACCATCAAGAATAAACGACATTTCATCACCGCTCCTTTTCTATGAGCCCTATACTAATTTAATTTATAAACACAGATAATATCCAAGTCTATTATATATATTCTGTTATGGTATTTCTATATACTAATTTTAAATTAGTATTATGTATGACCAACACAGCCATGGCAACCACTGCCCATATTACAGTATTTGCAAAGTGCATAAAACTTTTTATCACAAATATATCCAAGCCCATAATAGATTTTAGTATAACACAGTTTTTTCCTCAGTACAACCATTCAATGGCATCAAAGCAACCACTTTTTGTCTGCATTTTTAGGAATGCACGGTATTAATTTCATTGAGTGATGTAAGCCCCAAAATAATCATTTTATTCCCCAGTGAACACACCATACGGCCGTCTCTGATTGCATTTTCGTTATAAATAACCCCGGCTGCATCGGTGTGGTACAACTGCTCGGAGGTTAAGAGTAAGATTCCGGTTTTATATGGTGAAATGCTTCTGAAAACACCTTCATACGGAACGGAATATGCTTTGTCTCCGGTTGAATTAACAGTTAAAACGGTTCCTCCGTCGGTGTTTCCGAAATTGCGTAACGCAACCGCAACCGATCTGTCTCCCACGGTATAACCTGCAAGCTGATAATCTTCAAAGCTGTGTTTTTGTTGGATTGTACCGCTTTCATTGAATACCCATAACCCGCGGTCTCCAACCGCCGCAACCGTTCCGCCGGGGAAGTATTCGGCAGAAAACAGCATCAAATCGGTGCTGTGGTATTCAGCAACAGGATTTTCCTTATCAAAATCGAAAAACAGCAGCGAGCATTTCATGGCTCCGCCATCTGCCATCACTCCGACAACAACCATGGATTTTCCGTTTGGGCTGAGTGCAATATCCAGAACGGTAAGCTCGGTGTCACACCAATGAAAAATCTTCTCCTGTTGCCGATTATATGCAACAACCTCGGATGTATACTTTGTTGAATCTGTTGCCAGTGCAAATCCTCCGTTGCTTCCCATGGCTGCGCTTATAATACGGTTATTTATCTTCATCTCAACCTTTGTCGAGCCACGGGTTTCTATCCTTATTCGGCCGCCTCCCGTATCCGCAATCAAAATCCATTTATCGTTTGTCCGCATAATAGGTTTTGAAAATCCATGCTGCCGTCGCATAATTTCGCCGCCCTTGCTGTTTAAAACAACAACCGAGGTATCGGTAAGCAGCGCCAACCCATCCTTTGTATTGCTCATATTAAGTACCGAACCGCCTGTTATCTCAACAGGAAATCCATCCCCAGACTGTCCGCCCGCCAGCTTATCATTTATCCAGAAAATAAATCCTTCGGGTGCAATTACATCCCAGTTTTGCCAAGTGTAAACCACACCTATAATAATAGCGATGACAATGATAAGACGAAAAAGCACCCGCAATAGTGAGCGTCGTGGTTTTCGGCGGACAGGTACAACCGATAGGTCTTCCGAGTTTTCGGTATTATTGATTTTCCTTCCGGCGGATTTTCGCCGCAGTACAGTGATATCACGCTTTGATGCCATGTGCTTTCTCCTTTCGGTAAAATTAGGTAGTGTTTATATTAATTCTGTCAAAAATCGTAGAACACCTTATCCAGCATGAGACCGCAGGCGGGGGCAGTCATGCCTGCAGCCGAGCGCAATTTTGCC
>JAQUHC010000165.1 GCA_028683785.1 Oscillospiraceae bacterium | reverse complement strand
ATATCCGCCCGTTCAGCAATAACGATTGTGTGAAAATGGTTTGCATGACAACATATTGCTTATTTTTTCATTGTTCGGTTAAATACCGGTGCAAATCATTCGGGAGGATATGGAATCCTCCCCTACAACGCCACCAAATAAAATTTTATATACCTATAATCATAATAGAAAAACTTTGTTTTGTGATAGAACTCCTGAATTGTTTAATTATCATCTACAATGTAGCGGCGCACCTGTGTGTGCGCCTGTTTTAAACAATTTACACCGTTTATGCCGGTGCCTTCTTAATAAATGTATAATTTTAGGGCTGATACTAATTTAATTTATAAATGTAGATAATATCCAAGTCCGTTGAACATCTTCTTATTATGATATTTCTATATATTTATTTTAAATTAGTATGACACATAAATCAGCCTATAAAACAACAAAGAACCGTAGGGGCGGATTCCATATCCGCCCGTTCAGCAATAACGATTGTGTGAAAAGGGTTTGGCATAACAACAGATTGCTTATTTTTTCATTGTTCGGTTAAATGCCGGTGCAAATCATTCGGGAGGATATGGAATCCTCCCCTACAACGCCACCAAATAAAATTTTATACCTATAATCATAATAGAAAAACTTTGTTTTGTGATAGAACTCCTGAATTGTATTATACTTTCGATTACTTTTCATCCGGATTTTTTGGGATGGGTTTACCGGTTTTTAGTTTCTGTCGGACGCATTCGGAGAGGAGATACTCGATCTGCCCGTTGAAAGATCGAAAATCATCTTTTGCCCAGGCAGCAATCTGCTCATACAGCTTTGAAGATATACGAAGCGGAATCTGCTTTTTTATTTCACTCATTTTTAATATAGACTTCCGCTGTTGACAATCGGTTGTGCATCCTTGTTACCGCACAGGACAACAAGAAGATTAGAAACCATAGCAGCTTTACGCTCCTCGTCAAGCTTGACAATATCGTTTTCATTCAGCTTCTCCAAAGCCATCTCCACCATCCCGACTGCACCGTCAACTATCATCTTTCTTGCATCAATAATCGCACTTGCTTGCTGCCTTTGCAGCATTGCCGCGGCAATTTCAGGAGCATAAGCAAGATAAGTAATACGCGCTTCCAAAATCTCAAGACCTGCATCTTCCACCTTGTCTTGAATTTCCCCGCGAATGCGCTCGGCAACCAAGGAGCTGGAACCTCGCAGGCTGCCCTCGTCAGGTTCGCCGTCGCCGGTAGTGTCAATCCCGGGGTTTACATCGTAGGGGTAGATGCGAACAATATTTCTGAGTGCGCTGTCACACTGTAGAGAAAGATATTCTTTGTAATTATCGACATTAAAGACGGCTTTAGCAGTATCGGTGACCTTCCACATTACGGCGATTCCTATTTCTATCGGGTTGCCAAGAACATCGTTGACCTTTTGCTTGTGGTTATTTAATGTCATAATTTTAAGTGAAATTTTTTTGTTTATAACATTGGTTTCCAGAGTAGTTCCGTCAATTTTTATGGCAGAGGCGGGGCTGCTATCCACATCACTGCTTTGACCAAGTCGGGTCTTATAGGCGGGGTTAATGGATGACGAAAAGGGGTTGACAAAATAGAACCCGGCTTCTTTTATGGTGCCGGTGTATTTTCCGAAGAGGGTGAGCACCAAGGCTTCTTGTGGTTTGATGATTTTAAATCCAAAGAAGGGGATAATGCCGAATACCACCCAGACAAGCCCCGCAATCAAGGGCAAGGCTCCAAAATTATTCCCGTAGTCTAGCATGAATCCACCCAGAACAATAAGACCGATCGATACAAGATAAAGCACAATAAATAGCAGCAATAAAGGCATTCCGTGTTTGGCTTTTAAAATTATTTCTTTCATACACATATTCCTCCTACATTATGATATCATAATAATATCATAATAATATCCAATATGCAATAAAAAATGCTGCAATCTTCTAACGAAAATCGCAGCATTTTTTATATAGAATGGACATTAAAGAAGTATTATACTAAATCACGAATTATATCATCTGTTTCACCGGGTAAAAAGTCAATCGGAGGTATCTGAATCATTGTATAACACCCCGGCTTTTGCTTTATGACGGCGCGGGCTGAGGAAACCAAGATCTGTCCGGTAAGCGCCGGATTATTGATACTCATATTAAAATCAATCCGCTGATTACCTGTAATGCCGGACACACCTTTTCTGGACAGGTTGACGCCGTGCCCGACATCCCTGAGCATATCAACACTTTCCACCTGAATTACATGAGTATCATCATGGGCGAAATATTCGTCTTCACGGATCAACTTGGATACTGTGGCGAAATCGGCGGCTTGTTCCAATTCCACATACACTATACGTCTATGTACTCCCGCACCCAGCGGGATGGTCATAGAAAGAGCATCTTTTACTCCGGGTATTGCCCTTGCCGCAACGCTGTGCCCCATGCTCATGCCCGGCCCGAAATTTGTATAGGTTATACCTTTTGGTACCATCGCCATAAGCAAAGCTCTTATAATCGAGTCGCTGCCCGGGTCCCATCCGGCGGCGGTAATTGCAGCGCAATTATTTTGCTTTGCAATTACATCTAATTTAGAGCGCGTATCGGTAATGTCGGAATGTATATCAAAACTATCGACGGTACAAATTCCCTTTGATAGAATTGATGAGGCAATGCCGAAGACCGAACGGCTTGGTAAACACATAATTGCTACATCAATATCATCTAATTCTGCGATACTTTTAATAATCGGCACATCCGCCGTGACTTCTCTTGTTTCAACAATACATTTAAGTGAAAAGTCTCCGGCATTTGAAATCGCCTGATATGCAGCTTCCCCGACATTTCCAAATCCCACTATCGCTGCTTTAATCATTATTAAGACCATCCTTCTCATCGAAAAGTTTAAAATTTTGGGGCGCCTTTATTATTTGAAAATACATGGGCAAAAGCTGAGCTTTTGCAGGAGGCGCCTCTATTGTAGCACAGAAGATATGCAATTCCAATAAAAATGTGATGTTTATTCGTAAATAGAAAAAACCATATTTAACAGGAACACTTGACAGGTTGAGTTTACAATGATATATTAGTAATTGCTAATATACTAATATATCATTACTTTGACGCCTTATGACAAATTCAAAACCTCTTAAGGAATGTATTGCTTTATTTTATCGGCTTTATAATTGAGATTGGTATTAAAAACAAAGGAGAGAACGATAATGGAGGGAAAAGCGAAAGAGATATCGGAGCTTTTGAAGGTATTGGCTAATGAAAATCGTCTGATGATTTTTTGCTCGTTAATGGAGGGCCCAAAGACTGTCGGCAAGATAGCCGAGAAGGTGCCTGATATTACCCAGTCGGCATTATCCCAGCACTTAGCTATTTTAAAAGCACACGGGATACTGGATTTTAAGAAAAACGGTCAAAGTATTACCTACTCTATCGTTGACCACCGGGTCGAGGAAATTATCAATGTATTAAAAAAGTATTATTGCAATTCCGAGGAGGGTTGACATGCAATACCTGCTTTTGTTTTTGGAAGGGATTATTACATTCATTTCTCCTTGCCTTTTACCTATGCTGCCTATCTATGTCTCTTATTTTGCAGCGGGCGAAGCGGATAAAAGAAAAGCCTTTATCAATTCAATCGGTTTCGTTGCAGGCTTTACCGTTGTTTTTGTCACAATGGGTGCTTTTGCAGGGACTATAGGAAGATGGTTGCGTGACTATGCAACGGTTTTGAACATTGTTACAGGATTGATTGTGATTGTATTTGGGTTAAATTACTTAGGGATACTGAGAATCGGATTTTTTAATCGCACCGGACATAAAAGTACGAATATCCGACAACTTGGTTTTTTTCATCTACGCTCTTTGGCGTAATATTTTCAATCGGCTGGACACCGTGTGTAGGTGCTTTCCTGTATTGGTA
>JAQUHC010000164.1 GCA_028683785.1 Oscillospiraceae bacterium | reverse complement strand
TTGGAAGTGGGACGGGAATTATCGTGGGAGGCACACTTTCATTTATCGGTATAAAAATGTTCGGATTAAGTGTTCCCGTCAAGATATCCGATTTTGTTATATTGATTGCTTTTTCTGTAGTGATAGGCGGTGTATTCGGCGTATATCCCGCCGTAAAAGCTTCAAGACTAAAACCGGTAGATGCATTGAGAATGGAATAAAACAACCCCTGCGGGTTGCATAATCAGCTTATTTCAGATAAAATGATATTATGTTCACCCATAGGGGTTAGCGACTGTAACGCAGAATTTATTTTTTAGGAAAGAGGGCTATGTAATGCATCCGGCAAAGAATAAGGTCGTTAAAATGCATATTGAAAAAACCATGGAAAACCTTCAAAAAAACAATATGGATACATATTTTGTAGAAAAAAGCAGTGATGTAAAAGGTAAGGTTGCTGAGCTTTTGAATGAGGGAGACACCATAGCTGTAGGCGGCTCTGAAACATTAAAACAAACAGGTATTATTGATTTGCTGAGAAGCGGAAAATATAACTTTCTTGACAGGTATGCACCCGGCCTTGATGCAGAGGGGGTGCGAAAAGTATTTACCGATAGCTTTTCGGCAGATGTTTATCTAACCTCATCGAACGCGGTTACAATGAAAGGTGAGTTATATAATGTTGACGGCAACAGCAACAGAATTGCCGCGATTTGCTATGGCCCGAAAACGGTTATAATGGTTGTTGGATGTAATAAAATTGTTCCGGACATTATGGCAGCCGAGCTTTATGTGAAAAGTGTTTCCGCTCCCACTAATGCTGTTCGGCTGAACTGCGGCACATACTGCTCGGCAGCAGGCTATTGCCAGGGGATTTATGACGATAACATAACCGCCGGTTGTAATAGTAATGAGCGGATTTGCTCTAATTATCTTATCTCGGCACACCAGCAGGTACCCGGCCGGATTAAAGTCATATTGGTGGGCGAAGAATTGGGATTTTGAAAAATGTCAAAGCTCTTTTATACTGTTTGAGTAACATCACAATATATTTTCAGGTGTCGGGCTTTCCAAATCGGCCATGTTTTTCAGCATGATACGGCATTTTATAAGTTCGGGGGCAAAATGTTGAATATTGTCGGTTTCCAGTAGAACCGGAAGGGATACCGCAATTTCTTCGATTTTTGAAATATCCGAGTGGCGCATAAACAGGGGAAAAAGGTTAGTTTTTTTATCGAATTTTTCAACAAATTCGTAAGAGAGCTCAAGGCAGTACTCAATTTTATCATCTTCATATGCTTTCTGCATTTTGTCTGTTATTGTTAGCAGCTCTTTTATATTATTTGTCTGTATTTTCAATGTTACAATGCATAAGGTAGCAACCGCAATCAATATCGCAGCAGCCACAATAATTCGTTTCAATACTATTACTCCTTCCTGATAAGATGATAGGTGCGGTCCCTGTCTGCCAAAAGCAAAAACACGTCAGTTATTTTGCAGTTATTATCTGTCAACACTTCGTTTATCCAGGGTTCATCAATTTGGCAGACATCCAATCCCCACTTTGATATTTTACCGTCACTTATTATAATCATCGGAATGCCGTTGTCGGGTACCGACATATCTAAATCTTTACATGTAACCGGTCGGTCGCTTGGTTTTAACAAGAAACTGGTTCTACCATTGGGCTCAACAATTGCATACTGAACTTCCCTTAGGTCAAAAATCGATTGCTGTCTCAGAGCTTCCATTAAATCTTCTATGGTCATACGCATTCCGTTCAAAGCATTAACATCTATATTACCGTCATTGATAATGATTTTTGATTTTCCTCCGATCAGCCGCTGAAAAAACGGCACTTTAAGCATAAGCCCCGATAATAACAGCTCAAGTGCGACAAGAATTAGTATAGGGATAATTCCGTTTAATAAAGGCATACCGTTCTCCTGCATGGGAACGGCTGCAAGGTCGGATATAAGCAGTGCAACCACAAGCTCGGCGGGCTGAAGCTCGCCGAGCTGTCTTTTGCCCATAATTCTCATGGCCGTGATAACAACTATGTATATTATCACGGTACGGATTGCAATTATCGACATATATATCAGTCCTTATTTTTGTCAGAATTATACTGTTATCAAGTAATATTATTGTCAGACAAACAGTTTACTATTCTGATAATACTAAATCCAACTATAACTATTCCATAATTATCGCTCATGGCGCGTTCTTCCTATACTAATTTAATTTAAATTAGTATTAGGAACGCATCGCTCTATTCTGGAATGTTTTAAAATGGATTTAGTATAAGGATTAATTTTATTATATACATTGAAAAGTAGGGGAGGATTCTATATCCTCCCGCATGGTTATCTTATACAGATATTGGGGATGAACATTGGCTGCAATAGTCCAATTGTGCTGCCTGTATCAACTATGACAATTGTTATAATTAAGGTCACCTCTAAAAACAATGTTTCTTCAAATTTCACTATTAAAAAGTTAGTATTCTCAATGCTTTAAAAATACACTGTTATTTAAAATGTGAGTTTTTAGAGGTCACCTTAAGATATTATCCGCATTTTATTTCCTAATCACAAGCATAAACCTCCTATATCATGGCAAAATAATAGTTATTGTATATTTCACTAAAACACTCATTTGGAGGAAACCTGAATTTATGGGGAATACAATTAACTATAAAACCAAAGTTTATTATCTCGGTATCGATATCGGTTCAACAACCGTTAAGCTTGCGGTGATGGATAATGAAGACAATTTAATTTACAACAAATATTGCAGACACAACACCGATCTTTTGATAACACTGGAAAGTATGTTTGAAGAATTATACAATTTGGCAGGAGATATAAAGATAAGCGCGGCGGTAACCGGTTCGGGGGGTATTTCGATTACGCAACGATTGAATCTGCCGTTTGTTCAGGAGGTTATTGCCGGAAGCATTGCCGCCGGGCGGTATATGCAGGATGTTGATGTGATTATCGAACTGGGGGGCGAGGATGCAAAGCTTACTTATTTTGATAACGGAACCGATCAAAGAATGAACGGTATTTGTGCCGGAGGAACCGGTGCATTTATTGACCAGATGGCAATTCTTTTAAAAACAGATGCCGCAGGACTTAACAGTATGGCTGAAAAAAGTCGGGTAATATATCCGATTGCGGCAAGATGCGGAGTATTTGCAAAAACCGATGTTCAGGTTTTGCTGAATGACGGTGCAAGAAAGGAGGATATTGCGGCATCTGTTTTTCAAGCTGTTGTTAATCAGACGATAGGCGGCTTGGCATCCGGCAGAAAAATAAAAGGTAAGGTTGGTTTTCTTGGTGGCCCCCTGCATTTCCTGGATCAGCTTCGCCGCAGATTTCAGAAAACCCTTAATTTGACTGAAAGCGACATGATTGTGCCCCAAAATGCTCAGGTTTATGTTGCGGTGGGGGCGGCACTTTACGCAAAGCAAAGATATAATAATACATCACTACTGCAATTATTGAACCTTTGCAAAGATGATAATAATATTTCGTCATCATCCGGTTTTCTGGAGCCTCTGTTTTCAGATGAGAATGAATATAAGAGTTTTATAAAAAGACACACAGGCAATGTTAAGAAAAAAGCTTTGAAAGATTATCAGGGGCTATGCTATCTTGGATTGGATATGGGCTCGACAACAAGCAAAGCCGCCCTGATTGATACCGACGGCTGTCTGCTTTATTCGTATTATCGAAATAATGAGGGCAACCCGCTGAAATCGGCGGAATACATTTTGAAAGATATATATGCACATTTGCCCAAAGGTGCCGTTATCGCTTATTCAGCTGTTACGGGATATGGTGAGGAGCTTGTAAAGACCGCGTTTTCCTGCGATATCGGAGAGGTCGAGACGGTGGCACATTGCACGGCGGCGGAACACTTTTTGCCGGGCGTTGAGATGGTTTTGGATATAGGCGGACAGGATATGAAATTCATGCGGGTAAATAACGGTA
>JAQUHC010000163.1 GCA_028683785.1 Oscillospiraceae bacterium | reverse complement strand
CGCCGTGCAAGAGGATTTCGCACCATTGAGGGTTATATATCCGCTATTTTTCTTGCTGTGGGGAAACTCAAACTTTCCTGTCCTACTCTTTTTGCGTAACTTTTCACGGAAAGAAGAAAAGAACCTCTTTTATTTAAAATAAATAAAATAAATACCCGGGAAAAAACATTTGATTTCCCGGGTACAAACATTTTTTGTTGTCAAGCTTTTATCATACTAAACATTGTTAAGTATCGGCATTTCTTCCGGGGATGTTTTGATATTATCCTTTCCATAAAAAGCAGGATTTTCAGCCGAGCCCGGCCAACCTGCCTTCGCGGCAAGCTTGCTCACCGCCACACAGAGTACCAATGACATAATCATGGCGGCACAAGCAAAGTGGGGTCCGAGGTCGGCGATCAGCCCAACCCTCGGCAGCTCGGCTTTTGAAAATAACAGCTTACAAAAGACCGGAGGGGAAGCAATTATAAAGCCGCCCAGCATACCTGCCCATCCGCCGGCGCGGTTAAGCCCTTTCCAGTATAACGACAGCATATAAGGAGCAAGAAAGCTTCCAGATAAAACCCCCCAAGAGTAGGACATCATATCCAAAATGGGGGTTTGACTATTTGCAATGATGTATGACAGCACAACGAAAACCCCGCAAATCACCTTGGTAACTCGGGTTGCCGTTGCCGAAGTCATCTTGGGAAAAAGCCGATCACCGATAAAGTCCATTGTAAGGGTTGAGGAGGCGGAAATGGTGATTGAAGCAAGAGTTGAAACCGATGCCGAAATAAGCAATACCAAAACAAGACCTAACAGAATGTTAGAAAGCCCGGCTGAGTCCAGCATATACGGAATAAGATAATCGTTTGAATTGTTCGGACGCTGTGTAAAAAATAGGTGTGAAAAGGTGCCGACAAAATACCCTCCGCCCGCAATTACAAGTGCGAAAACGGTTGAGATTATTGTGCCGCGCTTTACCTCATGGTCGTCTCGGATACCGTAGTATTTATGAATCATCTGCGGCAGTCCCCATGTGCCGAACGAAGTCATAAGTACGGTTGCCCAAAGCCCGATATGCTCTTTTATACCCAGATTAAGCTTTTTGGTTTCCTTTGCTATGGCATCAAGCCCGGCAGCAAGTCCGCCGACCTGCTTACTGCGAACCACCGCAATAATCATAGCAATTATGCCTACAAACATGATGATACCCTGAACGAAATCGGCCTTTAGTATGGCAACATAACCGCCCAGTATAACAACTGCTGCTGCCGCCAAGGCAATTATAATCATGCAAATACGCTCATCCATGCCGAGCAGAACCGAGCATACACTTGTCAGCCCTTTATATACCGAAGCCGAATAGGGGAGCAAGAAGATAAAGATTATGGCCACAGAAAACCTTTTCATGCCTGTGCTTTCAAATCTCTTATAAAAAAACTGGGGCATGGATTTTATATTTAAGCGGCGTGTGGTTTCACGGGTGCGGCGGGCAAGAACAAGCCACGCCAGAAGCGAGCCGAATACGGCGTTGCCTATACCCACCAAAACGCCCCAAATTCCGTATTTCCAGCCGGTTGCACCCGCATAACCAACAAACATAACCGCAGAAAAATATGCCGTCCCGTAAGATAACGCGGACACCCAAGCTCCGGCA
Source organism: Oscillospiraceae bacterium (assembly GCA_028683785.1). Classification (GTDB taxonomy): domain Bacteria; phylum Bacillota; class Clostridia; order Oscillospirales; family Acutalibacteraceae; genus Avimonas. The sequence goes on along the minus strand of JAQUHC010000163.1, from coordinate 2,373 downwards.
TTGCGCCCCCCGACCGTGAAATCGGAAATATTTTTTGAGTTGCGTGAGTTCAACAGCCCTATCAAAATCGTAAATATTATGTATGCCGCAATGGTAATCCCGATGACAAGCTCCTTTTGCATACAACCGCACTTCCTCTCATTAAAAAAGCTGTACCGCACTTTTACGCTTTAAACCGCTGCGGTTTAAAGCGTGTATGTTATACATAGTACAGGATTCATATAAAAAATGCAATATGAAAATGAAAGTTTTATTGAAAGCCCCGATTAAACCTCTGTTAAAATGGTGTTAACTCGGCATGACAACACGGTTTTTGCAGGGCGGACGGAGGCATTTAAAATCGTATTTTTATCGTAAAGTATAGCCGAATAACAGCTAAAGGATATTTATTCCATCAATAGGGTGCCCATATAACAGCCGCTTAATACCGTTCTTTGACAAAACCGATTAGTACAAGTTTTCATCAAATTATTTTCGGTGAAATAGTGTTAAATATTTGTAAATATCGATTAAAAGGTTTCACTTTCAAATTAAATGTGCTATTATGATAAAGTATTATTTTGATAGTCAATCTAAATAATACAACTCCTGAAAGGATATGAGTTTTGGTATGATTAATTTCATAAAAGAAAAATGCCAGGGATGCGGTGTCTGTGTTGAAATCTGTCCCAAGAAGCTGCTGCTATTGGATAAATCCGAGGTAAACGGCAGGGGACATACCCCGGTTTCCATTACCGACAAAGATAGCTGTTCGCAGTGCGCATTATGTGCAATGATGTGTCCGGATTGTGTAATAATAATTTCAAACGATGAAGACAAATGATTGTATTACATCACACGGTCAAAAAATATAACCTGAATGTCGGCGGATTAAAGGATTACTTTAAAGCGCCTGCGGGAAAGGATGGGTCATATTTATATGGAGCAAAAATTGATGAAAGGGAACGAAGCCATAGCCGAGGCTGCAATCAGGGCGGGCTGTAAGTTTTACGCCGGTTATCCGATTACTCCCCAAACCGAATTGCCTGAATACCTTGCAAGAAATCTGGAGAAGGCAGACGGCGTTTTTATCCAAGCAGAGAGTGAGATATCTGCTATTAATATGATTTACGGAGCTGCCGGGGCAGGCACTCGGGCAATGACATCCTCATCAAGCCCGGGAATAAGCCTCAAGCAGGAAGGGATATCCTATATTGTGGGAAGCGAGCTCCCCTGTGTTATCGTTAATGTGATGAGGGTGGGGCCGGGTCTCGGCGGAATTCATCCGTCCCAGTCCGACTATTTTCAAGCAACAAAGGGCGGGGGGCACGGCGATTATCGGTTGGTGGTTCTGACCCCCAACAGTGTGCAGGAGATGTATGATTTCACATTTTCGGCGTTTGATATAGCCGATACTTACAGGAACCCCGTCATGCTGCTTGCTGACGGAATTCTCGGTCAGATGATGGAATCGGTCAACCTCCATACCCCCGAGCGCAAGGTGTTTAACAAGGATTGGGCAACCACCGGAACAGATAATGAGAGGGAGCACAATATTATCAATTCCCTGTATATAAAAACCGATGAATCCGAACAGCTCAATTTGAGATTACAGGCAAAATATAAAAAGATACAGCAGGATGAGCAGAGATGCGAAATAATAAATCCGGATGCCGATATTATGCTGGTTGCATTCGGCATTACCTCCAGAATTGCAAAACAGGCGATAGAGGAGGCGACTTCGGCAGGGTTGAGCGTGGGGCTTCTGCGCCCTCAAACGGTATGGCCGTTCCCCTCATATGCCTTTAAAAAGATTGCCAAAGCCTACCTTACCATTGAGCTTAACAGCGGTCAGATGATTGAGGATGTTAAGCTTGAAGTGAACGGCAGAGCTCCGGTCAGCTTTTTGGGCAAAATGGGGGGCGCCGTCCTGAGCGTGGATGAAATTTTGAATAAAATAAAAAAGATTGCGGGAGGGATCGACCATGCCGGTTAGGTTTGATAAGCCTGCTTGTCTGACAGACATGCCGATGCACTATTGTCCGGGTTGTACTCATGGAATTATTCACCGCCTTACCGCTCAAGCCATAGATGATTTGGGTATCGAGGGCAGAACAATCGGGGTAGCTTCGGTGGGCTGTTCGGTTTTCGCTTATAACTATTTCACCTGTGATATGCAGCAGGCGGCTCACGGCAGGGCTCCGGCGGTTGCAACCGGAATTAAAAGAAGCCTGCCGGATAAGATTGTTTTCACCTATCAGGGGGACGGGGATCTTGCCGCCATCGGCACGGCTGAAATTATCCACGCCGCAGCAAGAGGAGAAAATATCACGGTAATTTTTGTAAACAACGCGATTTACGGAATGACCGGGGGACAGATGGCCCCCACAACCC
>JAQUHC010000162.1 GCA_028683785.1 Oscillospiraceae bacterium | reverse complement strand
TTAAATCTGGGCTAATAACAGTCATGGAATGTTCGCGGGCATGCTTTCCCGCACCATTCCCGAATCACTTCTTTGGTTTGCTTCTTTCGTTTAACTTTATTCAGTTCTCAGGGTATTACAGATGGAATATTGCATATAATTTATACGGTGTGAATTACATTAAGTAATATCTTGACAAGAGCATGAGGTTTTGCTAAAATAGCATTTGCTTATAGTGTAATCCGCTTTTTATAAGCAATGCCGAGCCTGGACATGCACCATTAGCTCAGTTGGTAGAGCACCTGACTCTTAATCAGGGTGTCCCGGGTTCGAATCCCTGATGGTGCACCATTACGGCCCGTTGGTGGGGTGTGTGAAAAGCGCTCAATCAATGTTGCAAGGGCACATTAATATGGCCCGTTGGTCAAGTGGCCTAAGACTCCGGCCTCTCACGCCGGCAACACGAGTTCGAATCTCGTACGGGTCACCAGTTGTTTATTTCTACCGGAGGGGTAAGTTTAGGCAGAAACCTGTTATATGGTTTTTGAATAGTCGGTGTTGATGGCGATGAGGGTACACCCGTTCCCATCCCGAACACGGAAGTTAAGCTCATTTGCGCCCAAGATACTTGGCCGGCAGCGGCCCGGGAAAATAGGTAAATGCCGACACATATATTCCTCCTTAGCTCAGCCGGTAGAGCATGCGGCTGTTAACCGCAGGGTCGTTGGTTCGAGTCCAACAGGGGGAGCCAAGACGGCCACTAAATAATTGCTATTTCGGATGGAGAACATGGCCGTCTCTCAATTCGGTTCTGCCGAATTGCCGAAGTGGCAGAAAAAATTCAGTTGGTGTTGATGGCGATGAGGGTACACCCGTTCCCATCCCGAACACGGAAGTTAAGCTCATTTGCGCCCAAGATACTTGGCTGGTAGCGGCCCGGGAAAATAGGTAAATGCCAACACAAAGAAAGATCGCAAAGCTGAGAGGCCTTTGCGGTCTTTTTCTTGTTCATTGGGATATTTATACTAATTTAAAATAAATATATAGAAATATCATAATAAGAAGATATACAACGGACTTGGATATTATCTATGTTTATAAATTAAATTAGTATTACAGTCGCAAAAATAGAGACTTTATTATTGTATCACTTTCGGCGATGCATATACCGTTCCGGAGCAAGGGAACCGTAAGGTGAAATACGCAAATCGCGCGGAACTGCCGGATGAGATTTTTAAGCGGTATCATGCTATGCTACCGGACGATAGGGAATGCAATGAAGGTGAGGACATTTCAGATTCAAGCACAGTAGGCGTTATATAAAGTAACGCTCAATTTCATCAGTGAGTCAATACTGCATTTATACTAATTTAAAGTAGATATATAGAAATATCATAATAAGAAGATATACAACGGACGAGGATATTATCTATGTTTATAAATTAAATTAGTATTAGAAGAGGCGCGCTCAATATTTTGGACCTTGGCAAGTATGATAATGGACAAAACAGTCTCTTTTAATTTATAGACAGAAGAAAGTCAAAAGTGGGAGGTCGTTTTTTCTGTTCAGTTTGACTTTTCAAGTTTTTTTAATTGAATTCAGCAGTAAATCCGTCAGATAATCGGCGCGTTTTAAAATTCTTTCCGGCTCGAAATAATTGCTATGCATAATTTTTGACATGGTATAAATATAATAAAGTAAACAAACAGTTGGTTAGGTGCGTGATCGATTGCATAATACATTAAAAGACCGCGTGTGTGCGGCAATCGACGATTATCGCCAGGAGATTTTTTCTTGGGGCGAAGCGGCGCTATCTACTCCTGAATTAGGCTATAAGGAGGAAAGAACCAGCCAGCTTGCACGGGAAACCTTTGGATACCTAAATATTCCTTATATATATCCTCTGGCCCTGACCGGAGTGAAAGGGACCCTCCGAGGCAAGCAGGGCAAGCAAAATGTTTGTATTATCGGTGAGCTTGATGCTGTACCATGCTACGGTCACCCCTATGCAGACAGCGCAACCGGCGTGGCACATGCCTGTGGGCATAACGCCCAAATTGCCGCAATGTTGGGGGCAGCATGTGGACTTTCCAAAAGCGGCGTAATGGCGGATTTGTGGGGGGATGTGACCTTTTTTGCCGTACCTGCAGAAGAATACATTGACATTCCCTATCGACAGCGACTTCGAGAAACCGGCGCAATACATTGGTTCGGCGGGAAACAGCAGCTCATTGCCGATGGTGCGTTTAATGATGTGAGCATGGCTCTAATAATCCATTCGAAGGCCGAGGCACCAGAGGCGCAGCTGCACCTGATGAACGAAAGCTTGGGCTTTATGTTCAAGGGGGTCCGCTTTCTTGGCAAGGAGGCTCACGGAAGCGAGCCGGAAAAGGGAATTAATGCTCTAAACACAGCCATGCTTGCACTGATGGGCATTCACACCAACCGTGAAACTTTCCGAGATGAGGATAAAATACGAATACACCCCATCGTGACAAATGGCGGCGAGGTTGTCAATTCTGTTCCATCGCTGGTGGAAATGCAAATGTACATAAGAGGAAAAAGAGCGGCCGCAATTTCAGATGCCGCGCGGAAAGTTGACTGCGTCGTAAAAGGGGCGGCACTTATGGTTGGGGCTCGCGCAGAAATTGAAACAGATACCGGATACCTCCCCCTTTGTCAAAGCGAGCCGCTGAGCCGGATTTTTGAGGAGAACGCGCGGGTATTTATTCCGCCGGATAAAATTCACCACGGCGGTGACATGACCGGTTCCACTGATATGGGGGATCTGAGTTGTCTTATCCCGTGTATTCATCCGTTGCTCGGCGGATTCACCGGAGCGGCACACAGTCGGGAATTTAGGATTACGGATCCCGAAATCGCTTACATCGCGTCCGCAAAAATGCTGGCAATGACTGTAGTTGACTTGTTGGCTGACCGCGCGGCGGCGGGGGAGCGCGTACAAAAGGATTTTGCGGCGCGTATGAGTAAAGAAGAATACTTGCAATATTTGAATCTCAATTAAGGATTGATGTTTGACATGTGGACAGAGGAAAAGCTGAACGATCTGCTTACCGAACCTTCGGAAGCACTTGTGGAAGATATGAAACGCCTTACGGGCGATATTCTGGTGCTGGGCGCGGGCGGGGAAATGGGCCCTACCCTATGCGTTTTGGCCAAGCGCGCCTTTGAAAAGGCGGGAAACTCCTCCCGTATTATTGCGGTTTCTCGCTTTTCGGGAGAGCAGGAGCGTCAGCTTCTGGAAGAAAATGGGGTTGATACTATTCAGGCCGACTTGCTGGATCCCACGCAACGAGCCGGCTTGCCGCAGGCCGAAAATGTTATTTATATAGCAGGGCGTAAGTTCGGAACGGCTAATCAGGAATGGGAAACTTGGGCGATGAATGCCAGTCTTTCGGGGGTTGTTGCTGAGCAATATAAAGAATCCAGAATTGTGGTTTTTTCGTCAGGAAACGTTTATCCGCTATGCTCGGTTTACACGGCCGGATGTAGTGAGGAGGTGCCGCCCGCGCCCATAGGAGAATATGCGATGAGCTGCCTTGCCAGAGAACGTGCATTCGAATTTGCAGCCAATAGGTACGGTATCGTAATTGATTTGCTGACACCTTACCGCTTTTCCGTGGATGGGAAAACCGTTGAGAAGCGGTTTCAGGGCGGTTTGTTGGGACATTGGTCGGTCTGCACAAAAGCATCCGTCGGGATATTTAATCGATTGAAAGCTGTGGCAAAGGATGCCGCGATTCCAAATGAACTGCTGACGCTGGCGGCTGAGGTGACCGATTTCAACGCCGCGGTATTCGACGCAAAAAACGGGTTTGCCGGTTGCATTCCCGGTGTGCATGAAGTGCTGCGTCGAAGAGGGGTTATGGAAGGTACATGGTGTTTGGATCCCGGAGAGGTTATGTCCCCGGGCCAAGCGGAGGAGATCGACAGGTGTGAAGCTATGTATCCTCATTTGTTTGATGAACGATGAATGTATTTGATATAATTGGGCCGGTGATGATTGGCCCATCCAGCT
>JAQUHC010000033.1 GCA_028683785.1 Oscillospiraceae bacterium | reverse complement strand
TACCTTTCATAAAAGCTCAATTTAATATCAGATTAAACGGACAGCCTGTGTTTTATTCGCCGAATAATCCGGCGGCAAAATCATCCGGGTTGAAAGGCTGCAGGTCGTCAATGCCTTCCCCTACCCCGATAAACTTGACCGGTACATCTAAATCCTCTCGAATTGCAAGCACAACACCGCCCCGCGCCGTTCCGTCGAGCTTGGTCAAAACAATTCCGGTGATACCTGCAGCACTTTTAAATTCCCGTGCCTGATTGACGGCATTTAGTCCGGTTGTCGCGTCAAGCACCAGCAATATTTCCCTGTCGGATTGGGGCAGCTCCCGCTCGATTATCCGCCCGATTTTTGAGAGCTCATCCATAAGATTCTTTTTATTATGCAGCCGCCCGGCGGTATCACATATTATAATATCAGAAGAACGCGCCTTGGCTGCCGCAATTGTGTCAAACACCACGGCAGCGGGGTCGGCACCCTGTGAATGCTTTATTATATCAACCCCCGCCCGCTCTGCCCATATATCCAGCTGCTCGATGGCGGCGGCGCGAAAGGTGTCGGCCGCGCCCAACACAACTTTTTTGCCTTCCGCCTTATATTTCGCCGCCAGTTTTCCTATGGTGGTGGTTTTACCGACACCGTTTACCCCTATTATAAGTATAACCGACGGTTTTGTAGAAAGATTCATTTCCTGCCCGCCCCGCAGCATTTCGGCAACCGTTTCGACAAGCAACCCCTTTACCTTTTGCGGGTCGGTAACCCCACGTTCCTTTACTTTTTTGTGTAAAGCCTCGCACAGTCTGGCAGAGGTGGGAGCCCCGACATCCGCCGTTATTAAAATCTCCTCCAGCTCTTCAAAAAGCTCCTTGTCAATCTTGGTGAACGAATGAAGCATTGAATTGACCGAGCCCATAAGAGAGTCTCTTGTCTTTTTTAACCCCGCTCCTAATTTACTGATAAAGCCCATATATATGACCATTCCCTTCAAGCATTAATCCTTGTCCACCTTCAAACCCAGCTTGGCTTCTACCTCGCTTGCCCGCAGCTCCAACAGCTTGGACACTCCGCGCTCCTGCATTGTGACTCCGTAAAGCACGTCGGCCTCCTCCATTGTGCCCCGCCTATGGGTAATCAGAATAAATTGGGTGTTTTCGGTCATTCTTCGCAGATAAGCCGCGTATCGGTCTACGTTTACATCATCAAGAGCGGCTTCAATTTCATCCAATACGCAAAACGGGGAGGGGCTTACCTTTAGTATTGCAAAAAACAGGCATATAGCCACCAACGCCTTCTCTCCCCCCGAAAGCGCATCCATGTTAAGGATAACCTTGCCCGGCGGCTGCACATGCATTTCTATGCCCGAATTAAGAATGTCGTTGGGCTCGGTAAGCTCCAGCTCGGCCTTGCCCCCGCCAAACAGCTCTTTAAACACTATTCCGTAATGGTAGTTAATCTGTTTAAATTTGTCGATAAAAACATCGCGCATCTGGGTGGTCAGTTCGGCTATCAGCTTGCGAAGCTCCGTTCGCGAAACCTCAATATCATTTATCTGCCCTGACAAAAAGCGGTAGCGTTCGCTCACTTCCTTGAATTCTTCAATTGCATCTACATTTACCGTACCCAAGCCGCGTATACGGGATTTAAGCTCACCGAGGCGGCGGGTAGCCTTGCTGATTTTTTCAATAGGCTTTGCAATGGCTTCGGCTTCCGTTCTGGTAAGCTCGTATTCTTCATAAAGGCGGCGAACAACCTCGTCGGTTTCCCGCTCCACCCCTTGAGACTTTTCCTCCAGTCGTGCCGCTTCACGCCCGGTGCGCTCCCGCTCCTCGGATTTTTCACGCATAAGCTGCCGCAGCTCGGTCTGCCTTTTTTCCCCGTCGGTGCGCCGGGCAACCATCTCCTCAATCTGTTGGATTGTTTCGGCGGCACGAGCGCGAAGCTCCTCAGCCTTTTTATTATACTCGGCTATACGCGTATCAATTTCGGCGCCCTTTTGCTCCAGAGCAACTATTTCGGCTTCAAGAATTCCAACCCTGCTTTCGGCATCCTGCTTTCTTGCATTGAGAGCTTCCAAGGCGGAAGTCTGAGCCTCAATCTCTTTATTATAAGCCAAAATACTCAGTTTTATTTCTGAAAGTCGGGATGACAGTTCTTCCCGTTTGAACGACAGCTCCTGCCGCCCGCCCGTAAGCTTCCCAAGCTCAAATTCAATCTCGGCTTTTTCAGACTCGATCTTTTTGCCTTCCTGCTCGGCCTCTCCCGCCAGCCGTTTACATTCGTTGGCGCGGATGTTCAGCTTCTCTTTCTCGGCATTAAATTCTGAAACCGCTCGCTCGTTGGCCTCTGCCTGCTCATTAACGCGCTTAAGCTCACCCTCAAGGCGGATGCGGTCCTCCTGCACTGTGGCAAGCTCGCCCCGGGTTCCGGTCAGTTCTGCTTGGGAGGCGGCGGCGTCGGAAGCCGCCTGTTTCGATATTTCCCGCGCTTTTTCGGCTTCGCTTGCAAGCCTTTGGGCATCCGCCTGAATGCGCTCTATTTCCGCCCGACGGGACAGCAATCCTGCGCTTTTCACCACAGAACCGCCTGTCATTGAACCGCCTGCATTGACAACCTGCCCATCTAATGTGACAACACGAAAGCGGTAACCCGAGCGGCGGGCAATGGTAACTGCACAGTCAAGGTCCTGAGCGACAACCGTTCTGCCCAGCAGACTTCTTACCACATCTATATATACCTTATCACATGTAACCAGCTCGGAAGCTATACCGACATAACCGTTTTCCTTATCAAGCCCCTGCTCATTAAGCTGTCGGGACTTAACCGAGGACAGCGGAAGGAAGGTGGCACGCCCCGCACTGTTTTCTTTGAGATATGCAATTGCCCGCTTTGCATTATCCTCGGTATCGCAGATAATGTTCTGGGTGGCGGCTCCCAACGCCGTTTCTATGGCAAGAGCCATGTCGGCGGGGGTATCAATCAAACGGGTAATCGGCCCGTGAATCCCTCGGAGCATCCCGCGTTCCGACTGCTTCATGATGGTCTTTACACTCTGGGTAAAGCCCTCCATGCTCCGCTCCATTTCCTCCAGCAGACCTACGCGGCGGCGTTTTTCCTCGGCATCCAACCCCAGCTTATCCGCCTTTTGCTTGGCGGCCTCCAGCTTGGAAAGGCGAGACTGCCATCTCATTTCATATCCCTTGACCGCGTTTTGCAGCTCCTCCGCCTTATCGCAGCAAGCCTTATATGCCGTCTCACACTCTGCCGCCTCTGCCCGTGCGGCTGCACCTTGCTGTGTTTTGAGTGCGACACCCTCCGCCAATTGAGAAAGGCGCAGTGTAATTTCGGACAATGAGGATTCATTGGTCACGGTTTTAACCCGAATATCGGCGAGCTGCATGGCATATTTTGACGCCTTTTCGGACAGAGTTTCCATCTTTCCGGTAAATTCGTCACTGCTGCGGGACAGCCCCTCCATTTCTTCGGCAATCTCCTGCTGTTTCAGCTGTGCCTGGGCTATCAGAGCTTTTTTATTTTCAATATCCTCCATGCGGCGGCGGATATCCTCTTCAAATTCCTTGTCCCCTGCATGTGATTGCTCGATTTCTCCTCGAATTCTTGCAATGTTTTCATCATTATGGAATATGTCATTTCTCAATACCGCGGCTTCCGAATCACACCCTGCCGCCTGATCCCCAAGCGACTGAGAGGAACGGCGAACCTCATCCATCTGCACCGTCAACAGCTGTGCAGTATGTGCAAGCTGATCGATTTCCGCCTCAATCTCATCAATTTTATCCGAGGCACCGTCATATTGGGTGCGCGCCAATTCCAGCTTGGAATTGATTTCCCGCATATTTTCTCGTGAGCTTTCAAGGGTATGTAACCACAGCCCGATTTCTAAATCCCGCTTCTCTTGAGCATATTCGAGGAAATTTTTAGCCTTCTCGGCCTGTTGCTCCAGCGGACCTATGCGATCCTCCAACTCCTGCAAAATGTCTCGAAGTCTGAGAAGATTATCATCTGCCGCCGCAAGACGGCGTTCCGCCTCGTTTTTACGATAGCGAAATCGGGCAATTCCGGCAGCTTCTTCAAAAATCTCACGGCGTTCATCTGATTTGGATGAAACTATATCGCTTATCCGTCCCTGCCCTATAATTGAATACCCGTCCCGTCCTAAGCCGGTATCCATAAACAGCATCTGCACATCCTTAAGGCGCACGGTTGCATTATTCAGCAAATATTCGCTTTCACCCGAACGGTAATAGCGGCGGGTTACCTTAACCTCATCGGAATCAAAATCAAGCCGCCGCCCCGAATTGTCAATAACAAGGGAAACCTCCGAAAAGCCCACTCCGCGCCGTTGTTCGGTTCCGTTGAAAATGACATCTTCCATTTTGGAGCCGCGCAGACTTTTTGAAGATTGTTCGCCAAGCACCCATCGGATGGCATCGCTTATATTTGATTTTCCGCTGCCGTTAGGCCCCACAACCGCGGTAAGCCCTTCACCAAAAGAAAGCACCGTTTTGTCGGGAAAAGATTTAAAACCCTGCATCTCAAGGGATTTAAGAAACATATAAGAATCGCGCCTTTCCGTGCCCCTCGCGAAACATGAGAGGCACTCGATAATATACCTATTATAAAACATCCGTGCAAATAAGGGAAGAATAATTTGCAGGCTTAACCATTTCAGCAGATTTAACCGAAAAATCACTCTTGACAAATTTAAAAATGAATGCAATAATGGGTTAAACCGATGAGGAAGAGTGAGTAAGTCTTATCGAATTTCCCCTCAGAGAGCTGCAGAGGGTGTGACTGCGGCGGGATAAATAAGACCGAATGGACTTCCGAGGGTGAGCTGAAACCGAAGCGGCGTTTGCCGCTGATGGAGTATGCGAGCCGGAGTATGGCTCTCCGTGAACAAAAGTCTGCATATGATTGTATGCGTAAAAGTGGGCGTGTTATAACGGCACGCCAAGCCGGGTGGCACCGCAGGATTATTATTATCCTGTCCCAGCATATTGCTGGGACAGGATTTTTTATTTATTAGGGGGGCTGATGGTGTTCATTTTTTCCAAACGATGGCGCAGCCGCGCCAATCTGATACTAAATCCAACTATAACTATTCCATAATTATCGCTCATGGCGCGTTCTTCCTATACTAATTTAATTTAAATTAGTATTAGGAACGCATCGCTCTATTCTGGAATGTTTTAGAATGGATTTAGTATTAATATGGATTCTCTCGACCATAGCTTTTTTCAATCAATAAAGATAAAATTTTTCAAACGGGGAGTTTTGTCCTTTTGCGCCAAAAGCAAGGCGCGAATTCGGCACAGCCGAACCGGCCAAAACATCCCAGTCATTGCGAAAGGATGATTATAAATATCATGAAAAAAATTATTACCGTGGTTTTAGCCTTTATTCTGACCTTGGGCATGACGGCTTGTTCAGGCAATAAATCTAACAGCGATTCATCTGTCAAATTCGATACCGTTTATAAGGTGGGGATCTGCAATTATGTGGACGACGCATCCCTAAACCAGATAGTCAGCAACATACAAAAGCAGCTGAAAACCTTGGGCGACGAGAAAAAAGTCACCTTTGATATCTCTTATGACAACTGCAATACCAGTGCCAACGTTCTGTCTCAGATTATTGCAAATTTTATTGCCGATGATGTGGATTTGATGGTGGGGGTGGCGACTCCCGTAGCCGTGGCAATGCAGGCAGCCACCGAAGACAATAAGATACCGGTGGTGTTCTCCGCCGTCTCTGATCCTCTGGCTGCCGGTTTGGTTGAAACCCTTGAAGCTCCGGGCGGCAATGTGACCGGCACCTCCGACTATCTTGACACCGATGCCATTATGAATCTTATTTTTGCCGCCGACCCCAAAGCCGACAAGATAGGACTGCTGTACGATGTGGGGCAGGACTCATCTACCACCGCAATAGCGCAAGCCAAAGCCTATCTGGATAAAAAGGGTGTTGCATATATTGAGCGCACCGGAACCAATGTGGACGAGGTAAGGCTGGCGGCGAGCGCACTTGTGAGCGACGGTGTAGATGCTGTTTTCACCCCCAGCGATAACACCATTATGCCGGCGGAGCTCTCCATCTATGAGACTCTGGCAAATGCGGGCATACCGCATTATGCCGGCGCTGATTCCTTTGCCCTCAACGGAGCCTTCCTGGGTTACGGTGTGGACTATGCAAATCTTGGAGTCGAAACCGCAAACATGGTGGCAGATATTCTAATAAACAAAAAATCCCCGGCACAAACTCCGGTTAAGACCTTTGACAACGGCACCGCCAGTGTTAATACCGAAACCTGTGCCGCGCTGGGTCTTAATTTTGACGAAATTTCCGCCAAATTCAAACCCTACTGCACAAAAGTTGAAAGCGTCATCACCGCCGAAAGCTTTGAAGATTAACAAAAACAGAAAGGAGAACGACCATGTCCGTCAATACAATTTTCGGCTTGACACAGACCGCCCTTGAGCTGGGGCTGATAAGCTCCCTCACTGTTTTGGCTCTGTTTTTGAGTTATTCCATGCTGAAAGTGTGCGACCTTTCCACCGATGGCTGCTTTACATTGGGAGCCACGGTTGGCGGGGTTGTGGCAATCTCGGGATATTCATATCTGTCTCTGCCTGCGGCAATGCTGGCGGGGATGGTATCCGGATTTGTCACCGCTTTACTCCAGACAAGGATGGGGATTAACAGCCTGCTGGCGGGAATAATCGTCAACACCGGGCTGTACTCTATAAACATCGCTGTTATGGGCAACACCTCCCTGCTGAACATGAACAAGGTGGATACCGTGTTCACAAAGGCTAAGGAGGCGTTGGAAGGCAGTTTTTTAAGCGGCCAGTATAAGCTGGTTGTGGTGGTGGTTGCCGTGGTCGCCGTTGCGGTGTTTCTTTCAGTCTTCTTACGAACCCGTCTGGGGCTTGCAATCAGGGCGACAGGAAATAATCCGGACATGGTCCGTTGTTCTTCAATAAACCCGGTTTTCACCACCACTGTGGGTTTGTGCATCGCAAATTCTATCACCGCGCTGTCCGGCTGTCTGTTGGCTCAGTCCCAGAAGTCGGTGAATGTGGATATCGGCTCGGGAATGGTGACGGTGGCACTGGCGTCCCTGCTGATAGGCGAAGTATTCATGGGCAGAGGCAGCATCCCCCTTCGGGCTGTGGGTGCGGTTCTGGGCGCCTTCGTTTTTCGCTTGGTATACACAATCGCGCTGCGTTTCAACATGCCGGCATTCATGTTAAAGCTGGTGTCGTCAATCATAGTCACCATTGCAATAGCCGGACCGTATCTGAAACAGCAACTGCCCATGCTCCGCCGCAGACTGGCAAGGCGCACAGGATCGGAGGCATAAACCATGTTAAAGATCTCACATATATCAAAGACTTTTAATCCCGGCACCGTAAACTCCAAAAAGGTTATGGACGATTTTTTACTTGATGTTGCGAAGGGGCAGTTTGTTACCATAATCGGGGCTAACGGCGCGGGTAAATCCACCCTTTTTAATGCAATCGCCGGAAGCATTATCCCCGACACGGGCAGCATAGTTTTGGATGGGGAGGATATCACCCTGAAATCCGAGCACAAGAGAGCAAGGAGCATCGGCCGCCTGTTTCAAGACCCTATGCGGGGCAGTGCACCCGGGATGAGTGTAGAGGAAAATCTGGCGCTGTCTGCAGGCCGGGGCGGCTGGATGAGCCGTATCAGCAAGGCAGACAGACGGGATTTCCGGGACAGGCTGGCGCTGTTGGATTTAGGGCTGGAGGACAGGATGAAACAGCCGGTAGGCTTGTTGTCGGGGGGGCAACGGCAGGCGTTGACACTGCTGATGGCTACAATCACCCCCCCCAAGCTGCTGCTTCTGGACGAACACACCGCGGCTCTTGACCCCGCCACGGCCGAAAAGGTGCTGGCGTTGACCACCAAGATTGTGAAGGAGGATAATCTGACCTGTTTAATGATAACCCACAACATGCAATCGGCTCTGGCTTTGGGGGATAGAACCATAATGATGGACCGGGGGGACATCATTTTGGATGTGGCGGGAGAGGAGCGCAGGGGGTTGACGGTAGAAAACCTGCTGCTGCGGTTCAAGAACGCCTCCGGCCGCGCCCTAAGCAACGACCGTATGCTGTTGACATGATACCAACCGCACATAAAAAAGAGATATGTTCCCAAAAAGGACATATCTCTTTTTTATAATTGAGATTAGTATAAGAAGATATACAACGGACGTGGATATTATCTATGTTTATAAATTAAATTAGTATAAGAAACCGAGTAAAGGGTACAGATAGGGTTAGAGTATCAAATCAAACAACTCATGTAAATTCTTTATTTCGGGGATATTTTTGACATGCTTGTCTCTATTATATGGGTTGATATATATCGGGTGCATACCGGCCGCCAATGACCCTTCAATATCGTTAACGATATGGTCGCCGACAAAGATACAGCTGTCGCAGGGTACCCCCAGTCTTGCTGCGGCGCGGCGGAATATTTCGGGATCGGGTTTATGGACATGCTCGTCCCCCGAAACCACGGCGATATCCAGCAGAGGTCTCAGCCCGCTCACATCAAGCTTTCGATTTTGTGTAAGCGACAAGCCGTTGGTTATAATCCCCACCCAAAAACCCCGCTGCTTCAAGCCCTCAATCACCTCGACAGCTTCGGGAAAAAGCGAAACATATTCGGGGAACCTGAACTGATATTCCCTGTATATATCCCCCACAGGTGGAGCATCCTCCCATCCCCAATCCTCAATCAGTGACATGAAATAGTCGATATAATTGACATATCCGTCATTGTTGCGGATAAGCATCTCACGGCTGCGTTTTTCCGCCTCTTCTTTTGACAGGTCGGGGAAATATTTTTTTAAGAAAAAATCACAATACCGTAAAAATGCTACCGTACGGTTTTGCAGGGTATCGTCGAAATCGAACAGCACTGCACGCACCCGTCCGTCCGCCTTCCCCCTAACCGAGAGCAATGCCTGCTGTGCATCCCGAAGAATCTGCTTTTGCAGCTCCTCTATGGTTTCGAATTTCTGTTCAGGGCGCAGGAATTTGATTAGTGAAACAGGTACATTCCGCCCATATAAATCACCTTTAAAATCTGCAATCCATGTTTCGGCGAGGGGACCTTGGGCTCCGACGGTCGGCCGCACTCCTATATTCGTAACCCCGTGCGTGACCCGCCCGTCTACCTCAACCGCCGAGGCATATACACCGTAATGCGGACGAACAAAATTCGGCGGTAACGGCTGATTTATGGTTGGTGTTCCGAGCAGATGCCCCAATCGCTGCCCTCCCACAACCTTTATATCAAGGGTGAACGGATGACCGAGCAACCTTGCGGCCTGCTCCACATCACCGGATTCTATCAGTCGGCGAATTCCGGTTGCACTTATGGGCTTTCCTTCCCGGAGTACCGGAGGCACCACACTAACCTCGATACCCAGCGGTGCACATAGAGCCACCAGCATATCGGGATTGCCCATCCCGCCTTTGCCGAACCTATAATTAAAACCGCAGCATACCCGGCGGGCATCCAGCGTTTCGTGCAGAAAATCATTTACAAACTCCTCGGGTGTCATGCCGCGTATGGCTTCAAAGTCTGCCTTAATCCATTCTTCAACGCCCAAACCCTCAAAGGCGGCTTTTTTTTGCTCTGACGACATTAGCTCCCACGCGCCGTCATCCTTATACGCCCATGCAGGCTGGGTAAATGTAAATACCGTCGATACGGCGGCATGTCCCTCTTGCAGGTCAAGCCCAACCGCTTGCTGTATAACGGCACGATGCCCCAGATGCACCCCGTCGAAAATCCCCAACGCAACCGCGCGCGGATATCTTGGAATTATATTGTTTTTCCTGTCCCATATATATGTTTTCAATTTATAAGAAGTGCTGTGCATTTGCTTTCCTCCATGTTATGTTCCTACCTCGGGCGGCTTTTATAGCAGTATCAATATTTTCAGCTCACCGTCCTCGGGTTTTCCGAGCCCGATAAACTCGTTGTCCGGCGAATAAACCTTGGTGATATCAGTCACCTTTCGGTTCAATCTATCCAAAAAAAGTGAGCCGCCGTTCTGAAAGCGTTTTGCCTGTGCGGGGGATACCGTCAGGCTGTCATATTCATCGAAAATGCTTTCCACAGGCAACAATATGTTTTCAAGCATCCCTTTTTCTGCAAGCTCCCGCGCCTGATCCAATGTAATGCATTGTTCAAGCGTAAAGCCTGCGGCCATTGTCCGTCTTAACGATATCATAACCGCGCCGCACCCTAAGCGTTCACCCAGATCGGCACAGATTGTGCGGATATATGTTCCCTTGGAGCAGTGACAATCCAGAGTCAGCTCCCCCTTTTCGGGGTTATAATCCATTATTTCAAGTGAATATACCGTAACCGGACGGGGCGGCCTTTCAATCTCAATCCCCTGCCTTGCAAGGTCATAAAGTCTGACTCCGTCCCGCTTTATTGCCGACATCATGGGCGGTATCTGAAGAATATCGCCGCGAAATGAGGGCAGCATTTGCTCAATATCACGCAAAGAAGGCAGCGAACCGCCGAAAGCCGCGACGCTGCCCCAAATATCCTGTGTATCACTTGTAAAGCCAAAACGCAGCGTAGCGGTATAGCGTTTATCCTGCATCGGAAGCAGCTCCAAAAAACGGGTGGCGCGGCCGACAAGTAACGGCAGCACACCGGTCGCCATCGGGTCGAGGGTTCCTGCGTGGCCGATTTTTCGGGTACCCAGCAGCCGGCGGAATATTGAACAGCAGACAAAGGAGGTAATTTCCTGCGGCTTGTCCAGACAGATCACTCCGTTTACCGACAAAAACCGTCATCCTTTCAGAATAATTATGTTACCTTTTTAATGATGCAAAGGTAATATCCATACCGTCATCCTATTACCGCCTCGACAGCTTCAAGAACTGTTTCGACCGCTCTGTCCGCAGGCCCGTCTATGGTACAGCCGGCAGCCCGAACATGCCCGCCGCCGCCGAGCTTTGCGCATATGGCAGAGGCATTTGCATGATTTCCTGTACGGACGCTGACTTTAAAGCTGCCGTCCGTCTTTTCACGCATGGTTACTCCGACATATACCCCCTCAATCTGTCTTGACAGGGGGGCCAAGCCTTCCAAATCGTCTTCACCCGCCCCGCTTTTTTCAATCATATCAACCATAATCCGCATGATTGCGCAGCGGTCATTCAAATAAAACCGAATACTTTCAAGTGCCAGCTTTTCAAGCTCCACCCTTGCGCGGGATTTAACATCAAACATGGCGCGGTTGATTATTTCGGAATTAACACCCAGGTCCAGCATATCGGCGGCCATTCTGAGTGTGTAAGAGGTGGTATTTGAATATTTGAAACAGCCTGTGTCGGTGGCGATGCCGGTGTATATACCGGTTGCCATATTCAAATCGATTACAACCCCCATCTCGCGTATAACCTCGGCAATTATCATGGCGGTTGCCGCATATTCGGGAATCAATAACAGGCTGTCGGCAAATCTGGTGTTGGATGCGTGATGGTCTATACAAAGGTCGATATCGTCGGCATAAATACTCAGCTTTTCACCCAGCAGCTTTACATCGGCGGTATCAACCGCACAGATAAAATCCGGCTCAAAATCCGGCGCAAGGCCGATGTTTGAATACAAAAAGCCATACTTATCCGGTATGCTGTCCGAGCAATTCACCCCGGCGTTTTTTCCTAATGCTCTCAGGGCGTAGCAGAGGGCAAATCCTGAGCCCAGGGTATCACCGTCGGGATAGTGATGGGTCAGAATCAATATATTATCGGAACTTCGGAGTAGTGCAGCCGCCTTTGAAACAGAAACGGGTTCACTCATGCTTGTCCGCCCCCCGTTCAAGCTCACTGAGCTTTTTTGAAATCCTGAAACTGTATTCGGTGGAATCATCTGCGACAAAGCGCAGCTCGGGAACATGGCGCAGATGGAGTGCCGATCCCAGCTCGCGTCTGATATAACCCTGAGCAGATATAAGCCCCTTGACCGCGTTTTTTGCAGCCTCAAAGCCCTCCATTGCGCTAACATAAACCGTCGCATAAGACATATCGTTGGTAACATCCACCCGTACTATAGTCAACATAGCCGCGGTAACGCGCGGATCCTTTACCGTGCGCAGTATAGCGGTGATTTCGCGCATGATGTCCTCACTTGTGCGATTCATACGATAACCCGCCAAAGCTAAAACCCGCCTTTCATCCCGCCGTTAATGACCGACGGGAACTTGTTATTCCGTGAGGTATTAATCGCGATATTCTTCGATTATATAAGCCTCGTATATATCGCCCTCATGAATATCATTAAATTTTTCAAGTCCGATGCCGCAATCGTATCCCTGTGCGACCTCTTTGACATCGTCCTTAAACCGTTTCAGGGATGACATTTTATCGTCGGCGATGATGATACCGTCCCGCACAACACGAATTAAATCGCCGCGCAGAACCTTGCCGTCGAGTACATGGCAGCCTGCGATCGTGCCGATACTGCTGATTTTGTAAACCTGCCGAACCTCGATACGCCCGTGCATGACCTCCCGCGTTTTGGGAGCAAGCATACCCTTCATGGCAGACTCGACTTCTTCGATACAGTCATAAATTATGCGATAGAGGCGTATATCAACCTGCACCTGTTCCGCCGCCGTCTGTGCCAGCGGTTCGGGGCGGACGTTAAATCCGACTATGATTGCATTTGACGCATCAGCCAGCATGACATCGCTTTCGCTCACGGCACCCACCCCGCCGTGAATTACACGGACAAGCACCTCTTGGTTGCTAAGTTTTTCGAGGGATTGACGGACTGCCTCGACCGAGCCCTGAACATCAGCCTTTACTATTATGCTGAGCTCTTTCATATCGCCCAGCTGCATCTGGTCAAACAGGTTATCCAAAGTCACCTTCTGATATTGGTTGAACTGTTCCTCTTTTGCGGCAGATTTGCGTTGGTCAACCAACTCCCGTCCGAGGCGTTCATCCGAAACGGCGTTGAATATATCTCCGGATAACGGCACCTCATCCAGCCCCATTATCTCAACCGGAACCGATGGACCCGCTTCGCTCAACTTATTGCCGTTTTCGTCGGTCATGGCACGAACCCGGCCGACACTTGACCCCGCCACAATAATATCGCCCAGGTGCAGTGTTCCGTTTTGAACCAGCACGGTGGCAATAGGTCCGCGGCCTTTATCAAGACGAGCCTCGATAACAGTCCCCTTGGCGGCGCGTTCGGGATTGGCGCGCAGCTCCTTCATTTCGGAAACCAGAAGCACCATCTCAAGCAGCTTATCAATTCCCATGCCTGTATGTGCCGAAACCGGAACGCATATAACATCCCCGCCCCATTCCTCGGGTACCAGCTCATATTCGGTGAGCTGCTGCATAATCCGATCGGGGTTTGCTTCGGGCTTATCCATTTTATTTATTGAAACAATAATCGAAATGTTTGCTGCCTTTGCGTGATTTATTGCTTCAACCGTTTGGGGCATAATTCCGTCATCGGCGGCGACAACCAGAATTGCGATATCGGTCGCCTGTGCACCGCGGGCGCGCATGGCTGTGAATGCTTCGTGCCCCGGCGTATCCAGAAAGGTAATGGATTGACCGTTGGCTTCAACCCGGTATGCTCCGATATGCTGGGTGATACCCCCGGCTTCACCCTCGGTAACCTTTGTGCGGCGAATCGCGTCAAGAATTGAGGTTTTACCGTGGTCAACGTGCCCCATAACAACCACAATCGGGTCACGGGGTTTGAGATTTATGTCGGTATCCTCGCTGTCGTCAATAATCCTCTCTTCTATGGTAACGACAACCTCACGCTCAACCTTGGCATGCATTTCCTCACCGATTAAAAAAGCGGTATCATAATCGACTTCTTCGTTGGCAGTCGCCATAACACCCATGGCCATCAGCTTTTTAATAACCTCGCTTGTGGTTGCCTTCAGGCGGCTTGCAAGCTCGGTGACAGTAATGGTTTCACCCACTGTTATTGTAATGGGCTTGCTCTTGCGCTCTGCCTGTATCCGTCGCAAACGCTCGGCTTCGGTTTCACGCCGCCTGGTCGGTTTTCTGTATTTCTGTGAGCGCTGTGTAAGCTTCTGCTTTTTCACCGCGTTCTCGTTTATACCCCGTGCGTTGGTCTGAGCCAGCACATCAAACTTTTCGTCATACTTGTTGGTGGCAAGGTTCTGCTGTGTGCGGGTATCCACCATAAGCCGCTCTTTGGTAGCTTTTGGACGGGGGGCCTGCTTTTGCTGCGGTTTATTGGTCTGGGGTGGTGCCGACTGAGCTGCCGCCCCCTTACCTGACGGAGCGGGAGCAGAACCGGATGCAGCCTTATCCGGCTTTTTCGCGGCAGCGGGCTTATCCTTGCCCGAAGCTGCCGCTTCGGTAATCTCTTTCTTGGGCTTTTTATCCTTGGCTTTATCGGCCATGGCAAAATAATCGTCGAAGTTTTCGACTTCACTTTTCTGTGTGAAGGTTTCGAATACAATATCGAGCTCATTCTCATCCAGCGCGGTCATGCTTTTTTTCGGTGTATCTACATATTCTGCAAGAAGATTTATGATATCCTTTGTGGTTTTTCCAAAATCTTTTGCAACCTCATTAACGCGGTATTTTATCAGCATACAGTAACTCCTCCTTAGAATCTCCATCATCTCGGCACAACGACCGAACGGTGGCGGCAAAGCCCTTATCCTCGAGCGCAAGCACTCCGACCGGCTTGGTTAGCCCCAATGCTTGCCCGATGTCCTCCTTGCCCAGCGGCAGCCTCACAATTTCATAATCCTTGCTCCGCGCGGCAAAGCGCAGTTCTTTCTCGGTCTTCTCGGACAGATCGGCTGCCAGCATCACCATAACCTCTTTGTCCTTGGTTATAAGGGCGACAACGGCATTAAATCCGGTCGTCAATCGACCGCCTCGTCGTGCCATACCCAAAAGCCCGCCCAGCCGTCCGCTTACTTCCTGACTACTCATCGGGCAGCAGTTCCTCCTCCAAGCGGCTATATACCTCGGCGGGGATTGCACACGAAAACGCCTTTTCCAGCCGTCTTGCCTTGCGTGCAGCCTTTAGGCATTCACGGTTCGGGCATACATAAGCGCCCCGCCCCGGCATGCGTCCGGATTTATCAAGTGCTATTTCACCTTCCGGACTTTTCACAATACGAACAAGCTCTCTCTTTGGCTTCATTTCACCGCAACCTGTGCACATGCGCAGCGGTACTTTTTTCGCCCTGACCATGAATCCGCCTTCCTTTCACATATTAGTTTTTAGTTTAATGAGCGATAATAATTATCGTTATGAGCCCTGCATTTCTTCGCCGAAATAGCCGCTTTCGGGACGGATATCAATCTTCCACCCGGTAAGCTTGGCAGCCAGTCGGGCATTCTGCCCCTTGTTGCCTATTGCAAGAGAAAGCTGGGAATCGGGCACCCTTACTTGACAAGAATGGGCTCCGCCGGCATCCGTTTCTACGCTGACAACCTTGGCAGGGGCAAGTGCCGCCGCAATAAATTCCTCGGGCTTTTCGCTGTATTCAACTATATCTATTTTTTCGCCGCCCAGCTCGTCAACAATTCCGGCAACCCGGGCGCCGCGGGCACCGATACAAGCCCCGACGGCATCCACATTTTCATCATGGCTGAATACCGCAAGCTTGGTACGCGAACCCGCTTCTCTTGATACCGCTTTTATCTCAACCGTACCGTTAAATATTTCGGGGACTTCCATCTCGAAAAGACGCTTTACAAGACCGGGATGGGTACGCGAAATAAGGGCACGCGGTCCTTTATCCCCCTCGCGGACATCAACCACAAAAACCTTTATTCTGCCGCCTTCCCTGATGATTTCGCCACTTATCTGCTCGGTCAGAGGAAGCACCGCCTCCCCCTTGCCGATTTCAACCGTAGCCGCCCCTGTTTTCGGGTCAACACGCAAAACGACAGCAGTCACCAACTCCTGATTACGGCGTTGGAAATCCTGCAACTGTTGACCGCGTTCGGCTTCACGGATGCCCTGGCGGATTACATGCTTGGCAGTCTGGGCGGCAATCCGTCCGAACTGCTTTGTATCAAGCTTGATTTCAACCGTTCCGCCCAATACCGCCTTTTTGGAATAACGGCGCGCCTCATCAATCGTCATCTGGGTATCCGAATCCCCAACCTCTTCCACCACCGTTTTAATCTGGGATACGGTGAACACATTGGTATCGGGTTCCATCACCACAACAATATTATCCTTCCCGCCGAAATCGCGTTTGACGGCGATAATGATTGCCGCACGGATTTTTTCAATCAGATAATCGACTGGAATGCCTTTCTCCTTTTCAAGCAGGTGGAGCGCCTCAAAAAATTCTGTGTTTGCTTTACTCATTTTCCGTTTCTCCTCCGTATTCGTCCTCGTCCCATTCCGCAATTAAACGGACTGCCGACGTTTCTTTTTTTGTAAAGTGCCGTTGGTTGCCATCATCGGTTTCAATGGTTATTCCGGTATCATCATATCCGAGTAATATTCCTTCAAACTCACGCATCCCGCCAACAGGGCTGAACAACCGAACGGCTACCTGCTGCCCTTCATAACGGGCAAAATGCTCCGGGCGGGTAAGCTCGCGTTCAATCCCGGGAGAACATACTTCAAGACAATAGGACTGCGAAATGGGGTCTGCCGCGTCCAGAATTTTATCCATCCTGTGGGACATATCAACGCAATCGTCTATCGAAACATCGTCGTCCTCTTTATCTATATATATTCTGAGATACCATGTAGGGCCTTCTCGCACAAAGCGGACATCCCACAGCAGCAAGCCGAGCCGGTCTGCAACAGGTTGCGCCAGCTTAAAGCATACCGCCGCAGCATTGCCGGGGTTTGAAGAGCTTTTATTATTTGACGCCATATTTTTTCCTTTCAACAGGTATGTTTTTATGTTTGATGCTAATTTAATTTATAATACTAATTTAATTTATAAACATAGATAATATCCAAGTCCGTTGTATATCTTCTTATTATGATATTTCTATATATTCATTTTAAATTAGTATGCTAATACAAACATAAAAGAGCGGGTCCCCCCACTCTTTCATACATAGTCCAACAAACAAAAGTATTATAACACCTGTAACCAAATAATGCAAGCAATATATTTTAAATTGTTCCCACATGTTTTCCAGTGAATTGCAAAAGTAAAATCCAGAGTAGAGGGGGTCGAGTGGAATTTAGTGTTGCACAAAATTCCAGATGGGATTGCAAGATTAAAATCCACGGTTCATAATTAAAGGGTGCCGCCGCAAGGAG
>JAQUHC010000032.1 GCA_028683785.1 Oscillospiraceae bacterium | reverse complement strand
AACAACAAAAGGGATGAGCACCGCCCCGGCAATTGCAGGTAGAGCATAGGTGCCTAAACTAAAAAACGTGAGCATCATAAAAGTCAGTGAAAGAGCCCCCAATATACCGCCAAGAGCAACCTTTCCGCTTTGTTTCAATGTTAATCCCCGCTTTCGTTTTTCAGCAAAAAATCAGCAGCAGCTAATCAAATCCCCGCCCATGCACTCGCAACAGCAGTCGGCACAGATTAAGCTTGAACACATATCACATCCGGAGCATCCCCCATTTTGTGCGCGCCCGCCGGTTGTTCTGTAACCGCCTGTCTTTCTTTGATAATTTATCTGGTTAACCGCAGTGCGATATTCCATGTTTGACGGGTCCATGCGCGATGCCCTCTCAAAATGTGTGTATGCATCCTCCAGCCAGCCTTTTTTAAATAAAACGCTTCCTTTCAAAAAGAACCACTCGGCATCTCTGGATGAAACGGGAATCCCATTGAGAAGCATTTCTGCATCAAGAATACGACCTCCGTTTATCATGTTTCGGATATCATAATACCGTGAACTGCCGGAGGTGCGTGTTCCGCCGCCGTTCCCACTGCCTGAACCGCCGCCCTGACGACGCATTTGAACAATCCTGTCATATGCTTCGTTGATTTCTTGCATCTTTTCCTCGGCAAGATCAGACAACGGATTATTTGAATAGTTATCCGGATGGTATTTGCGTGCAAGCTCACGATATGCTGTCTTTACCTCATCATCCGTGGCGTTGGGTTGAACTCCGAGCACTTCATATGGATCGCTCATGTTTGTGATCATCCTTTTTGCAGAATAGTCTAAAATTAATTTTAACTTACTTTTCTTTTTTAAATACCTGCTCTTGAATATTTGGTATCCCCTGCTCAAGAACATTGCGTAATATCCCATCAAAGCGATTAACCCTCAATAAATTATATGCTGCAATGCATTCGGCTAAGCAGGTGTTAAGCACCGGCATAATTAAAGATTTAATATCACTGTCTGCTGATACATTTTTCTGAAGCTTATACGAATTTACAAAAGGATTATAGCCGCCTTGCTCAATATCATCCCTAATATCATCTGCAGCATCTATCAGATAAATCCATCTGCCCAAGCAGTACCCAAACCGCTCCCGAACACGGCGTTCGGTTTCATCTTTTGCCCCGTTCTGAGCCAATGCCGACAAAATCAAAGCGGTCGGTTCGGCTGCGGCATCAATTGAGGAGGTGGATTCACTCTCCAGCTTTCTCTGCTTATCCATGCAGTCGCTGACAATTTTATCGAGCTCTGGCTGACACTTTGCGGCTTTTTTCCTTGCTCGAGATGCAAACGGCAACAGTAAGCGTGCGGGAATTGACTTGAAAAAACCGCGGTCACTGATATTATCTTTAATCTTGAAATAGTTTAAAATCGAGGCTGCATCTGCCGAAAACTTGATATGCTTATTTTCACAGCAACAGGTCCGTTTTTTAAGGGGATTAAATTTGCAACGCCCTTTTTTAAATCCGGCGCATTCGTTTGAAAGAGCCATATGAAACAGTGCAAGAAAAGCAAAGTCGTAACTTAACGTCATTCTGGCAAAAAAACCGTAGCTTTTCCCAAGCTGCTTGCACAATGAGCAATAAATCCCTTGATAATGCTCATATTCCGCCATTTTTAGATCCGGTTTGTACACCCGCACATACCCGAACATAATCCGTGTCCTTTCCGGGTTCTTCCGTAGGTTAATGCTAGTCTCTCAATAAAACCTTACTGAAAAATCTAAGAGGTTTTATAATCGTGATAGAATAGGCGATTTTAAATAATTTCAAACAAATATATCATACAGTAATAGAATAAAAATAATATTAAAGAATTGTAAATAATACATGTTGTCAAATCATGGATGATAATGCTGATACTAAACTGGTTTACTGCACCTTCTCATTTGAGTACCGGTAACAGATATTGTCCGGTGTATGATTCTTTGCAAGCAGCTATTTGTTCGGGTGTTCCGGAGGCTATGATATAACCTCCCTTTTCCCCTCCTTCCGGGCCTAAGTCAATAATATAATCGGCTGTTTTTATCACATCAAGATTATGCTCAATCACAATAACCGTATTACCCCCGTCCACCAATTTATGCAAAACCGAAATCAACTGCCGAACATCAGCGGTATGAAGTCCGGTTGTAGGCTCATCCAGAATATAAATCGTACTTCCGGTAGCGCGTCTTGAAAGCTCGGTTGCAAGCTTGACCCGCTGTGCCTCTCCGCCCGACAAAGTGGTTGCTGATTGACCGAGCTTTATATATCCCAGTCCAACATCAAACAGAGTTTTCAGCTTTCGATGGATTTTCGGGTTGTTGCGGAAAAACTCCACTGCTTCCTCAACCGTCATTTCAAGTACATCATGGATGTTACTGCCTTTAAAACGCACCTCAAGTGTTTCCCTGTTATATCGGTGCCCCTTACAGACCTCGCACGGGACATAAATATCAGGTAGAAAGTGCATCTCAATTTTTATAATACCGTCACCTTGGCACGCTTCACACCGTCCGCCTTTTATGTTGAATGAAAAGCGCCCGGAAGAATAGCCCCTCATCTTTGCATCATTTGTGGATGCAAAAAGCTCTCGGATGTCGTTAAACACTCCGGTATAGGTTGCCGGATTTGAACGCGGGGTACGGCCTATAGGTGACTGGTCAATGGCTATCACCTTATCAAGCGCATCCATTCCCTCGATTGCGGTATGCAGCCCAGCTCTGGTGTGGGCGCGATTAAGGTCGGCAGCCAGCTTTTTATATATTATTTCATTGACAAGGGTTGATTTGCCCGAACCCGAAACACCGGTAACGCAATTGAAAGCCCCCAACAAAAAGGAAGCATCAATATTTTTAAGATTATTTTCCCGAGCCCCGATAACCGTAAGGCGCTTTCCGTTGCCCTTGCGCCGCTTTTTGGGGATAGGTATCCTTTCCTTCCCGCTGAGGTATCTCCCGGTAATAGACTGCTCGCATTCACATAACTTATCCACCGTTCCGGAATAAACCACCTGACCGCCATGTATACCCGCCCCCGGACCGATATCTACAATCCAGTCGGCGCTCAGCATTGTTTCTTCATCATGCTCAACCACAATAAGGGTATTTCCGATATCCCGCAGCCGTCTGAGGGTTGAAAGCAGTTTGGCATTATCGCGCTGATGCAAACCGATGCTGGGCTCATCAAGTATATAAAGCACCCCCATAAGGGATGACCCGATTTGTGTGGCAAGCCGAATGCGTTGGCTTTCCCCCCCTGACAATGTACTTGACGGACGCGAGAGAGAGAGATATTCCAACCCTACGCTTTGCAAAAAGCCGAGACGCTCTTTGATTTCCGCCAGTATTCGCTCGCCTATCATCAACTCCTGCTTGGTCAAATTCAAATTCTGTATGAAATCAAGTGCAGCGGATACCGATTTATGGGACAAATCGAATATGTTTATCCCCCCCACCGTGACGGCAAGGCTTTCGGGCTTTAATCGCTTGCCTTCACATTCCGGGCAGGGAATCTGGTTCATGTATGACTCCAACTGCTCACGAACCCACGCGCTTTGCGTTTCTCTGTATCTCCGCTGCAAATTACTTATTACTCCCTCAAATTCAGAATTATATGTGCCCGAACCGTATTCAAACTTGCGGGTCATTTTAATTTTTTCGCCCTTGCTGCCGTAGAGCAAAATATCAATTATTTCAGGAGGCAGTTTATATATCGGGGTATCTAGCGAAAAGCCGTAATGGGCTGCCAGAGCTTCATAATACATCTGGGCAATGGTTCCGCCGTCGATATAGCTCCATCCGCTTGCTCGTATTGCTCCTTCGCGTATTGACAGGTTCCTATTTGAAATGACAATATCCGGATCTATGGACATGAAAATGCCAAGACCGCTGCATTTCGGACAGGCGCCGTATGGGCTGTTAAAAGAGAACATTCGGGGAGATAACTCCTCGATGCTTATTGAATGCTCAGGGCAGGAATAATTCTGTGAGAAGCTCATCTCCTCCCCACCCACAACATCCACCGTAAGCAACCCGCCGGAAAGTGCGGTTGCCGTCTCAATTGAATCGGAAAGGCGGCTTCGTATATCGGGTGCAATAACCAAACGGTCGATTACAATTTCAATGGTATGTCTTTTATTTTTTTCAATTTTAATGCCCTCGGAAAGGTCATAAATTATGCCGTCTATACGCGCCCGGACATATCCCGATTTTCTTGAATTTTCAAGCTCCTTGACATACTCCCCTTTACGCCCCCGCACCACAGGAGACAGCAATTGAATGCGTGTGCCCTCATCCAACTCCATAATGCGGTCAACAATCTGATCAACCGTCTGTTGCAGTATTTCGCGCCCGCAAACAGGACAATGCGGAATACCTATTCGGGCATAAAGCAAACGGAGATAATCGAATATTTCGGTTACCGTACCAACCGTGGAGCGCGGGTTTTTTGAAGTTGTTTTCTGGTCTATGGATATTGCAGGAGACAATCCTTCTATGGTATCGACATCCGGCTTGTCCATCTGCCCCAGAAACTGTCGGGCATATGACGAAAGGCTTTCTACATAACGCCTCTGACCTTCCGCATATATGGTATCAAAGGCAAGAGATGATTTTCCCGAACCGGACAAACCTGTAAAAACAATCAACTTGTTACGCGGTATTTCAAGGTCAATATCTTTAAGATTGTGCTCTCTTGCACCCTTAATAATCAGCTTTGAGTTTTGCATGTTTATATTTATCTTCCTTCCTGAAGCTGCTTAATACGGTCACGCAGATAGGCTGCATGTTCAAATTCCAGCAGCTGGGCTGCTTTTTTCATTTCCTTTTTCATGTCCTCAATCAGCTTCATGCGCTCCGTCTTGCTAAGCTTCTTGTATGACTTGTCCTTATCTTTGGAGTGCGAAGTTATTTCGATAACATCGCGAACATCCTTGATAATTGTTTTAGGAATAATTCCGTGCTCCTCATTATACTGCATTTGTATCGTTCGGCGGCGGTTGGTCTCGTTTATTGCACGTTCCATAGATGGGGTAACGCTGTCAGCATACATTATTACCAATCCCTGAACATTACGCGCCGCACGGCCTATTGTCTGAATAAGCGATGTTTCGGAGCGCAGAAACCCCTCTTTATCTGCATCGAGTATTGCGATAAGCGAAACTTCCGGCAGATCCAATCCTTCACGGAGAAGGTTGATACCCACCAGAACATCAAACTCACCCAACCTTAGATCCCGTATTATTTCCATACGCTCGATTGTTTCAATATCATGGTGCATATAACGCACCCTAATGCCGTTGTTATCAAGATATGTGGTTAGATCCTCCGCCATTTTCTTGGTTAGGGTTGTAATCAACACGCGTTCATTTCTCTCGGAACGCTCCCGTATTTCACCCATCAGGTCATCAATCTGGCCCTCAACCGGCTTTACAATCACTTCGGGGTCTATCAAACCGGTGGGGCGGATTACCTGTTCAACAATCTGTGAGCTTTGACGGCGTTCAAAATCCCCCGGGGTGGCGCTGACAAATATAGCCTGATTTATTTTCCGGTAGAATTCGTCAAAATTAAGCGGTCTGTTATCAAAAGCACTCGGAAGACGGAATCCGTAATCAATAAGGCTTTTTTTACGGGCATAGTCCCCGCCGAACATACCGCGAATCTGCGGCAACATAACATGGGATTCATCCACCATCATGAGAAAATCATCCGGGAAGTGATCAAGCAATGTGAAAGGGGTGCTGCCCGGCGCACGGCCTGAAAGCACGCGTGAATAGTTTTCTACCCCTTTGCATATCCCAATCTCACGCAACATCTCAATATCATATCTGGTACGCTGCAGAATGCGCTGAGCTTCCAACAGCTTGCCCTCCTGCTTAAAGAATTCCACCCTTTCGACGAGCTCTTTTTCTATATCCGCGATTGAATCCTCCATCTTTTCGGGCGGAACGATATAATGCGAAGCCGGGTATATTGCCACATGACTTAGTATGCCTTTTAATTCACCGGTTAGAGGATTAATCTCACTTATTCTGTCAATTTCGTCACCGAAGAACTCAACCCTTACCACAGTTCCACCCGAATATGCAGGGTAAATCTCCACAACATCTCCTCTTACACGAAATTTGTTTCTGACAAAGTTGATATCGTTGCGCTCATACTGGATTTCCACCAGTTTTAAAAGCAGTTCATCTCGCTTTTTCTGCATCCCCGGTCGCAGTGAAATGACCTGGCTGCGGTAATCTATCGGGCTGCCAAGGCTATAAATGCAGGATACGCTGGCAACAATAATTACATCCCGTCTTTCTGCCAATGCTGAGGTGGCGGAATGTCGCAGCTTATCTATTTCATCATTTATAGCCGAATCCTTTTCAATATAAGTATCGGTGGAAGCTATATACGCCTCGGGTTGATAATAATCGTAATAGGAAACAAAATACTCAACCGCGTTATCCGGAAAGAATTCGCGGAATTCACCGCAGAGCTGTGCCGCCAGAGTTTTATTATGTGCAAGCACCAATGTCGGGCGGTTAAGCTGTTCTATAATATTTGCCATTGTAAAGGTTTTGCCTGAGCCTGTAACCCCGAGCAGGGTTTGCTCACGCATCCCGGAGCGAATGCCCTTTAACAGTTGAGCAATGGCTTGAGGCTGGTCTCCGGTGGGTTTATATTCGGATTTTAGGTGAAAACAATCCATTTTCAAACGTCCTTTATTGTTTATAATATCAACCTCTCATACGGCTTTAGCCCGAAGGCTGATTATTATCTACCGACTTGGAGTAAGGATTAAAGAGTTGAGCCATTGAAGGGGTGCTCCGCATTGAGACATAATCATCGTCAGCCACAACCAAATGGTCAACAAACTGAATGCCAGCAACAAAAAGGGCATCGGTCAGAATTTTTGTGCTTTTCTGGTCTTCTATGCTCGGCAGTGCAAAACCGCTGGGATGATTATGAGCAATCACAACGGCAGTTGCACGGTTTCTAATTGCTTGCTCTAAAATCCGGCGTACGCTGATTTCGGTCGCATTCAGGCTGCCCTCGGATACAAAGGACGAATGCAGCACCTTGCACTTATTATCAAGACAGATTAAAAGTACCTTCTCATTAAATTCTCCGAAAAATTTTGGAAGCACATACTGTCCCATTTTTTCGGTACTGTCAATTATCATATCCTTTGACAGCTCACTGTTATAGTATTCCCTGATAAGCTGTCCGCTGAAGCTCAGCAGAGTGGCGGCACCCGGAGTCATGCCTTTAACACAAAGCAGATCATCATACGGTGCTTTCAAGACGCCGGACAGACTGGCGAATGTATTTAACAGTTCATGGGCAATTCCGTTTGTGTCTTTGCGTGGAATGGCGTAATAAAGCAGTATCTCAATAATTTGATGGGGATCAAACCTTGTTAAACCGTCCCTGAGAAATCTCTGCTTCATGCGTTCACGATGCCCCTTATGCGGAGAACCTTCCATCAGATATTGCCCCCTTTCTCGACCAAACAGTCTATACCAATAATGCAGAATTCAAAAATATGTTCTTTTCATTATAACAAAAATAATGTGTTTTGAAAAGCACTAGATATATGTTATACTAAACACTAAATCCATTCTAAAACATTCCAGAATAGAGCGATGCGTTCCTAATACTAATTTAAATTAAATTAGTATAGGAAGAACGCGCCATGAGCGATAATTATGGAATAGTTATAGTTGGATTTAGTATAAACACTCTTAGAGCACTCTTTGAGGAGTCAACAAATGAACAAATTTGTTAATATCAGAAAGCGTGTTATTAAATGAAAACAATAACCATCAATGCAAATGACGCAAATCAGCGTTTGGACAAGTTCTTGCAGAAAACTTATGCAAATCTGCCCGCTTCAATCATGTATAAGGGTATTCGAACCAGAAATATAAAAATAAACGGCAAGCGTTGCCAAATTTCCGACCGCCTTAAGGAGGGGGAGGTTCTCTCCCTGTATTTAAAGGACGAATTCCTTGAAGAAAAGCCCCTGATTTATGATTTTATGTCGGCATCCGGCAATATTGATATTGTATATGAGGATGAAAACCTTCTTTTATTAAATAAAAAGCCGGGTTTGCTTGTCCATCCTGACGAAAAAGAATACCGCGATACCCTTATAGCGCGTGTACAGCGCTATTTGTATGAAAAGGGAGAATTCATCCCTGAAAAGGAAAACAGCTTTACACCAGCCCTGGTAAATAGAATCGACCGAAACACCGGCGGTATTGTAATGGCAGCTAAAAATGCATCGACGTTGCGTATTTTAAATCAAAAACTCAGGTTAGGTGAAATCCGCAAATTTTATCTTTGCATTGTTCACGGCACACCTCAAAAAAAAGAAGATACGCTGGAAGCGTATCTTGAAAAAGATCAAGAAAAAAACAAGGTATTTATTCACAGCAGCGAATCAAGCCACACCCGCCCTATACGCACCCGCTATCGTGTTATCGACACAAAGAATGGGCTTTCCCTGCTTGAAATCGAGCTGCTTACCGGCCGTACTCACCAGATTAGAGCGCATCTTGCCTCGATAGGACACCCCTTATTGGGTGACGGCAAATACGGCTCTAATGCGCTTAATAAGGGCACCGGCTTTGATAAGCAGTCACTCTGCTCATACAAGCTTATTTTTGATTTTAAAAAGCCGGAATCCACTTCGGATGAGGACAATTCTCTTGATTATCTGTCAGGGCGCGAATTCAAACTGGAGGATGTATGGTTTGTGTCGGAGTTTAATAAAGGTATTATGAAAAGATAGTATTATGCCGTCAAATCGTCCATGGTGCCGAATGTATAACCTTCCGACTTCCATTTCGAAAGCAACTCATCAAGTATTTCTGCATTGGTTTTGGATGTGCTGTGCAGCAATACAACAGCACCCGGATGAATTCGCGGCAACAGCTTATTAAACGCCTCCTCCTTTGAGGGTTGATTATCCGTATACCAGTCAACATATGCAAGGCTCCAGAATATCGTTTTATACCCCAATTCCTTTGCTAATTTTAAATTGCTCTCACTGTATTTCCCTTGCGGAGGGCGATAATATTTCGGCATATCCTGTCCGATCACCTTTTTGTACTCGTTTTCAAGCAGTTGAAGCTCCTTTGAAAACGCATCTTTATTCGATATTTTTGACATATCGGGATGATAAAAGGTGTGATTGCCCACAATATGTCCTTCATTATACATCCGTTTAACCAATTCGGGACTTTTTTCGATATAATTCCCCACCAAAAAAAAGGCAGCTTTTATATTATACTTTTTCAATATATCCAGTATAGCGGGGGTATATCCGTTTTCATATCCGGCATCAAAGGTTAGATATATCACCTTTTTATCGCTTCCGGCTACATAATAAGCGTCATATGATTTAAGAAATTCTGCAGATGCGTTGCCCTCTGGAGGCTGACCAGGTTGACGAAAGCTCAATCCCCAGTTCGTATTTGCCGAAGCGGTGGAAATAAACCGTTCATTAAAGAGATTTGAAGCCCAAACAATTGCCGAAATTAACAAGGCGCAGCAGACCGAAACGACCAACAGCCTTTTACCCCTAACTATTAAATACATTTATCCTCACCATCGTTTCATAGTGTTCATATCACAGCTTACAAAACATATATATGGTGAAGAAACACGAAATATGTATAACACTTCTCGCCATTACAAGATTATAACTCTGATGTGCAATGCGGGCAACGTGTTGCATTAATCTTGATTTTGGACTTTTTCATAATAATATCATCCCACTCTTTTTGTGTTAAAAGTATATCTTATGTTTTTTCTTCATCCTGTGTTTTATTCTGCTCATCCGGTCGGATTACAAGTTTTCGATTTGTCTCTGCCCCGTCATATTTCATCTTCACCTGAACCCGGGCAGAGTATTTTCGGTTACAGCTGCGACATACAAAGTCGGCACAAAATGCACGGCTTCTGAAAATCCATTTAGAGGTCCGGCGAAGCCTTTTGTTACAAGCCTCGCATCTGAATCGAAAATCCGATTTATTGACATGATCATCATTTATATCGCTGATTATTGAGGTCTTGAATTGCAGCCGTCCATAAAATTCATCATCCGTCTTTTTTATATGAAGCCGAAATGACTCCGGCTCAAAAATGTGAGCAAACACCTTTCCCGACATAATGCTGTCATCCAACGCACGGTGCATGGCAAGCTCCTCCCCATTTAACCCGAAGAACTCGATCACCTTTCCCAAACCTATCTGCTGAGATGAACCGATATCCATTCTCGACTGGCAATAGGCCTGTAAATCCGCATAATAATTTATAAAAGGTATTCTATCCTCTTTAAGAAAATAACGGCAGTTTTCAAGTAGCACCAAAAGGTCGGTCTTGCTCCATGTCATAACAACTGCTTCGGGGTCGGAAATCCATTTGTTAAGCTGGGATATAGCCCGCGGAAAGGACCGCCCCTCCTCCAACTCGGCAGCCTCTATTCCGGTAAGGTCCTTTACAATTGAACTCAGCTTTCGGCTTACAACAGGACGGATAACAGCATGAAATGTATCTTTTTGAGTTAATGACTCATCCATCTTAACCGCACCGATTTCAATTATTTCATTGAAATATCCGCGAGCCCGCTTGGAATATGCACCGTTCCATTCCAAATCCAAAATTATATATGTCATGCAGTCACCCATTCGATAAAAATATTATATTTGCCAAAGAAAGCGGTATTTTAAAGCGGGCTTATTATCCCATTTCCCCGAGAATCCTACCCGACAGAACATGAAAATGAAGATGAAATACCGACTGTCCGGCTTGGGCTCCGCAGTTTGTAATCACGCGGAAAGCATCCAACTTAAGTTCTGCAGTCAATTTTGCTATCACTTCAAATATATGCGCGATAAGCGCACTGTTTTCCCCTGTTATTTCACAAGCACCTTTTATATGCTCTTTGGTAATAACCAGAAAATGCACCGGAGCCTTGGGCTCGATATCATAGAATGCCAATACTCTGTCATCCTCATATAGCTTGTTTGACGGAATATCCCCCGCTGCTATTTTACAAAAAATACAATCAGACATTTAAAAATCTCCTTTCGGTTATTTTAATAATTTCTCGACAATTTCGGTAACGGCAGCCATGGCATCATCGACTTTTGTTATATCCTTACCACCTGCCATGGCGGAATCCGGTCTGCCGCCGCCGTTGCCGCCGCAGATTTTTGCAACCTCTCTCACAATGTTACCCGCATGGGCACCGCAAGTGACGGCATTCGCTGCACAGAAGCATCCGAGGGATACGGTTCCTGCATCCTTCATAACCCCTGCAATCACCACAACGGCATCACTCGGTGCAATATCCCTGCATCGGTCACACATGCTTCTCACACCGCCTGCATCAACCCCATTAAACACGGCTGTAGAAACGCGTACACAGCCAACCTGTGTCATATCATCAAAAAGGCTTTCAATCTTTAATGCCGCCATTTTCGCATTAAGCGAATCAAGCTCTTTTTGAGCAACCTTAAACTCGCCCATGAGTTGATTTGCGCGTCTGGGAAGCTCCTCGATATTGCCGGCCTTCATTGTATCAGCGGTTTGTATCAGCAACCTTTGGTAATCATCAATCAGCCCCAGCACATTGTCCCCAGTTACAGCCTCGATACGGCGCACACCTGCCGCAACAGAGCTTTCGGAAATTATCTTAAACAAGCCCAGCTTTGCCGTGTTGTCCATATGTGTACCGCCGCAAAGCTCGGTAGATATGCCTTCATTTTCGCCTATACATACCACCCGAACGATATCACCGTATTTTTCACCGAAAAGAGCCATGGCTCCGAGTTTTTTAGCCTCCTCTAATGGCATTTCACGAATATCGGCAGTCAAGCTCTGCAAAATCCATTGGTTTACAAGTGATTCCACTTGTGCAAGCTCTTCCTGAGAAAGGGCAGAAAAATGCGAAAAGTCAAACCGCAAATGCTTGCTGTCTACCATCTGCCCCGCTTGCTCGACATGGTTGCCGAGCACCTGCCTCAAAGCAGCCTGAAGCAGATGCGCTGCTGTATGGTTCCGCATTGTTGCACGGCGCTCTGTTTCGTTCACGGCGGCGGTTACAGAATCCCCCACCCTAAGCTCGCCGTTTATTAGGGTTCCGATGTGAATATATACCCCGTTCTGACTTTTTGCGGTATCGGTGACATTAAATAATGTTTCATCATTCAATATTCTGCCTGTGTCCCCCGCCTGTCCCCCGCTTTCAGCATAAAACGGCGTAACATCAAGTATAACGACACCGGTCTCCCCTTCGGAAAGACTTTCCGCAAGTTCATCATTCCGTACGATGGCTGTCACCTTTGCCTCCAAACTCATTGTATAATATCCTGTAAAGCTGCCCGGCAACAGCTGCTCAAATACTTGGTTGCCGCCCTTCCATGCATCCGCTCCGGCATTTTTTCGTGCGGCGCGGGCGCGGGTACGCTGTTCGGTCATAAGACGGTCAAATTCATCCACATCAACCGTCATTCCCTTTTCTTCAAGTATATCCTTGGTTAAGTCAACCGGAAATCCGTAGGTATCATTCAATTTGAACGCATCCGAACCCGACAGGATATTGCCTTTTTGTGCTGAAAGCATTTCATCCAGCATGGAAAGCCCGCTGTCAATAGTCTTTCCGAAAGCATCTTCCTCGACGTGAATAATTTTCTGTATAAAATCTTTTTTCTCGTTTAATTCGGGATAGGCGGTAAAGTTCTCTTTAATAACCGTTTCGCAAACCTTAAATAAAAACGGATTGCTAATCCCCAAAAGCCTGCCATGGCGTGCAGCCCGTCTAAGCAACCGCCTCACTACATAGCCGCGCCCTTCATTGGAGGGCATAACGCCGTCCCCTATCATAAAGGTTATGGAGCGTATATGGTCGGTTATAACCCGCAGTGATATATCGGTTTTTTTGCTGTCTCCGTACTCTATGCCGGCTATACTGCTGATATGCTTCATAATATTTTGGACAGTATCAACCTCGAATAGATTATCAACCCCCTGCATTATACAGGCAAGGCGTTCCAAGCCCATTCCGGTATCAATGTTGGGATGATCAAGAGGGGTATAATTACCCTTACCGTCAC
Organism: Oscillospiraceae bacterium; assembly: GCA_028683785.1. Lineage (GTDB taxonomy): Bacteria > Bacillota > Clostridia > Oscillospirales > Acutalibacteraceae > Avimonas. The sequence continues at coordinate 4,246 of JAQUHC010000032.1, read as the reverse complement.
TGTTAAACTGGGTAAAGACATTATTCCAGAATTCCACATACCGATCGCATTCACAGCCCACCCCGCATGTGGGTGAGTTACAACCGTACTTCTCACCCCTATCAAAATACATCTCGGAGCAGGGACCGCACGGCCCGCTGCCATGTTCCCAGAAATTATCCTCTTTACCCATTCTGACAATGTGTTCAGGACTTACACCCACCTCTTTTGTCCAGATTTCAAAGGCTTCATCATCGTTTTCGTATATACTTATCCAGATGCGGTCTTCCGGCATTTCAAGTAAATCTGTGCAGAATTCCCACGCCCAAGCAGTCGCCTCCTTCTTGAAATAATCGCCGAAGCTGAAATTTCCCAGCATTTCAAAATATGTGCCGTGACGCGCAGTCTTGCCCACCCTCTCGATATCGGGCGTGCGAATACATTTCTGGCATGTTGTTACCCTTTTACTCGGAGGGGTTATTTCTCCGGTAAAATATTTTTTCATCGGTGCCATGCCCGAATTTATTAAAAGCAGCGATTTATCATTTTGGGGTATCAATGAAAAGCTGGGAAGCCTCAAATGCCCTTTGCCTTCAAAAAAGGTTAGAAATTTTTCTCGCAATTCGTTTAAACCGGTCCATTTCATAGGTCTCATTCTCCTGTCAACTTGTTTTTAATAGGTTTTTATATTAAAATAAAAAAAGCCCCCGCCCGATAATGGGACGGAGGATCCGTGGTACCACCCAAATTGCGCCGAAACCGACGCCACTTTAAGCACCTTAACGCGGTAAACGCCTCAGCTCATCACCGAGGGACTCCGGGATGGCCCGCTGTTCGGAAGCATGCGCGCCCTTTCAGCCATGGGTTACCATGAAGCGCCCTCTCTGTATGCACCTTAACAGATTATTTCCCGTCAACGTCTTTTCATATTTATGATCATATTATTGCAATGAGTTTATAATATATTTATAAACACCTCTGCCCTAGCCTATGCGATTTATCTTGTTTTTATTATACGACGCGTCAATTTACTTGTCAAGGATTACGGAACGCGTAATTTAACCAATAAATCATGTTCTTTAGAAAAAATATTAAAGGTAGATGTTGTTATGAAAAAACCAGAGCTTTTGGCTCCGGCGGGTAATCCGGAGAAATTAAAAGCCGCCATTAATTTCGGCGCGGATGCAGTTTATCTCGGCGGAAGCAAGCTGAATTTAAGAGCGTTCGCTGATAATTTTTCCTGGGATGAACTGAAAGAGGGTATCAAATTTGTTCATGCTAAGGGAAAGAAAGTATATGTAACTGTAAATATATTCCCTCATAATGAGGATTTAGTCGGGTTGGAGGATTATCTGTCAGAGCTTAAAGAAATCGGCGCCGATGCAATCCTTGCAGCCGACCCCGGGATTATCACAACCGCAAAAGAGGTTGTCCCCGACATGGAAATTCATTTGAGCACCCAGGCCAATTGTATAAACTATAAAGCTGCTTTATTTTGGCACAGCATGGGCATTAAAAGACTTGTTATGGCAAGAGAAATGAGCCTTAAAGAGCTTATCGAATTGCGCTCTGAGCTGCCTGACACATGTGAAATAGAGGCGTTTGTTCACGGGTCAATGTGCATTTCATATTCGGGAAGATGCCTTTTATCAAATTATATGACCGGGCGGGATGCAAACAGGGGTGAATGTGCACAGCCTTGCAGATATAAATACCATCTTGTTGAAGAAAAAAGGCCGGGTGAATATTACGAAATCACCCAGGACGACAACGGAACATATATAATGAACTCAAAAGATTTATGTATGATAGAGTATATTCCGCAGCTTATCGATGCCGGGATAGATTCATTCAAAATTGAAGGTAGGATGAAAAGCTCATTTTATGTCGCCTCGGTGGTAAAAGCATACAGGGAAGCCATTGACAGATACACTCAGAACCCCGCTGATTATGAATTTGACCCCAAATGGATGGAGTATCTTGTAAAGCCCAGCCACAGACCGTTTACGACCGGTTTTTATTTCGGAGAAGAGATAAAACAGCATTATCAAAGCTCCTCATACATCCGTGACTACAACATTATCGGGGTTGTAAGAAGCTATGATAAGGATTCAAAAACCGCTGTAATAGAGCAAAGAAATAAGGTGTTTAACGGTGATTCTGTCGAAATATTGACCCAAAAGGGAGACAACAAGGTTATTAAACTTAATGATATGAGAAATAAAGACGGAGCTCAAATCGACAGCGCACCAAATGCGCAGATGATATTCACCATACAATGTGATATAGAATTAAAAAGCGGTGATATAGTCATTAAGCAAAATACAAATAACCAATAACAATTTTTTAGGGGCGGATTTAATCATCCGCCCCTAAAGTATAATTATAATACCATAAATCTGTGATTGTTATTCTGCTTTTGATTCGGTTTCGGTTGTTTCTGTCGCTTCGGACTCTTCCTCTTCCTCTTCGTCTTCGGTTTTTTGAATCAGAACACGGCTGTCTACAACAGAAGCCACCATAACATCAAGCGGGGTCAAAACTTCAATGTTGGGGTTTTTTACAACATCAAGATCGCCGATCCTGATACTGTCCCCCTCTTTTAATCCTTCAAGGTCAACTTCAATTCTATCAACAAGATATAACGGCAACGCACGATAGGAAATATCGGACAGCTGCTGCTGAACCATTCCCGAAACCTTATCTTTATTTACCAGCACAATTCTCGCCGTACTGTCAACTGCTTCATCAGCTTGTAATGCTTGGAAGCTCAAGTGCTCGACCAGATTAGTCGTGGGAATATAAGTAACTTCCCGCAATAATGCCATGTGTTTCTTATTACCAACCATCAATTCAACCCTACTACCGGTAGAATTAGTTTGCAAAAAGCGCATAACCTCGCTTTGAGGAATTTGTATACTTACAGATTCCTTGAGATTTTTGCCGTATAAAACACCCGGAATGATTCCATTTCTTCTAAGTTGTTTAGGTTTTGATTCCGTATCCCTGTTTTCACTCTTTAAAATAAACATCAATATTCTCCTTTATTCAATATATAAAGTTACAGATTATGGATGCAATATCTTGCCTTATAATAACAAGATAAATTATATCCGTTATTTAGTATAACACAAGAAAATAAATACGCAAATTTTTTTGTCTTCTTCTTTTGATAATGTTATGTGAAGAAGAAATTTAAAAGATGATGAACGATTTGTGGAGATTTTGCTCATAAATGTTTGATTAGTCATTTAATAAATAGTTTAGCATTTTATTTGGGTTTTCCAAAAAGCTTCGGGTAACTTTATAATGTTCTGTATCTTTGTAATCAATAGACTTTATACCGTTTTGAGAAAACTCTAAAATTTCTGCATTGGGAAAGGCCATAAGTATTGGGGAATGGGTTGCAATTATAAATTGGGAATTATTTTTAACAAGATGATCAATTTCCACAATTAAGGTTAGAAGTCTCATAGGAGAAAGAGCTGCTTCCGGTTCGTCTAAAATGTAAATTCCGTTGCCTCTAAATCTATTTTGCACTAATGCCAAAAAGCTCTCACCATGCGATTGATTGTGTAATGAAACACCACCGTAACTATTTATTACAGGTGGTGAAAAGGCGGGTTGTTTATCCATTTCATCTATGTTTGAAGCTACATTATAAAAGCTTTCTGCGCGAAGAAAAAAACCGTCCTTTGCAAACTTACCTTTTGATAAAGTAATGTGTTCCCATAAATCAGAATGAGATTGATTTGTTGAAAAATTAAAGTTCTTGGTTCCACCTTCGGGGTTAAAGCCATAAGCTACCGCAATGGATTCAATCAGCGTTGACTTACCTGTCCCATTTTCACCAACAAAAAATGTCACGTTTTTTGAAAGCGAAAGAGATTTGTTATCAGAAAGATACTTTATCGCAGGAAGCTTAGATAAATAGGACTGTTTATCTATAGGTTTATCAAGTGTAATCATACTGATATATTGCCCCAAAAGCATTATGTCACCTCATTACGATTTTAACATAAGGAACACTTTGAATCAATGGTTTGCACAACCGTATTTTACCGGATTTTTGTATTAAGGGGAAGTAGTTTTCGCCGCTTTCCTTTCTTTTTGCCAATTATTATTTTACACTACGCAGGGTAAATCTACCTTTTCTTTTCTCTATTCTCTTTTATCTTTTCACTGGAAAAGTCGCTTTACGGGCTTATACTAATTTAATTTATAAATGTAGATAATATCTAAGTCCGTTGAATATCTTCTTATTATG
>JAQUHC010000161.1 GCA_028683785.1 Oscillospiraceae bacterium | reverse complement strand
CGGGACAGCCGTGGGATCTCGACCGAATGGAGGCGGGTGTTCACGTTCTTCCCCCATATCAGCGTAGCAAGGGAGCAGATTGGTACAAGGGAACGGCCAATGCAATATATCAAAATATTGCCTTTATCGAGCGGTATGACCCCGAATATGTTTTGGTTCTGTCGGGCGACCATATTTATAAAATGGATTATTCAAAAATGATCGAAGAGCATAAGCGGAACAAAGCCGACTGCACCATTGCGGTGATTGAGGTCGAAATGTCTGAAGCCAGCCGATTCGGTATACTCAACACAAAACCGGACGGCATGATTTATGAATTTGACGAGAAACCTGCCCATCCCAAGAGCAATCTTGCTTCCATGGGCATTTATGTATTCAATTGGGATATACTACGCCATTATTTGAATCAGGACGAGGAAAACCCCCAATCACAAAATGACTTTGGGCGGGATGTTCTGCCCGAAATGCTAAATGCAGGGGAAAGAATGTTTGCGTACCGATTTTCCGGGTACTGGAAGGATGTCGGGACCATAGACAGTCTGTGGGAGGCGAACATGGATTTACTCAATCCCAAAATACCGCTCGACCTCTCGGAAACCGATTGGAAAATATATTCACGCAATCCCGGGCTTCCTCCTCATTATATCGGAGACACCGCAGAGGTGCAGAACAGTATGATATGTGAAGGAAGTAATATTCACGGCAAGGTTGATTTTTCGGTTCTTTTTTCGGGTGTGACCGTATTACAAGGTTCCGAGGTCAGGGATTCCATCCTTATGCCCGGAGCAAAGGTTCTTCCCGGCGCGCGTGTAAATTATGCGATAGTAGCCGAGAATGCCGTAATCGGCAAGGATGCCGTTGTGGGTGCGCGGCCGGAAGAAAGCCCAAATCTTGACGAATGGGGCATTGCGGTAATTGCAGACGGAATAACGGTGGGCAGCGGAAGTGTGGTTCCCCCAAAAGCCATGATTGAAAGCGACATCTGATTGTGAGCTTGATAAAAGAACTTTAATCTCGCTGAAAGGTATGAAGTTTTATGCGGAACAATAATGTTTTGGGTATTGTTTTCTCTAATATGCATGATGCGGTTCTTCCCGGGATTACCGCCGTGAGACCGATGGGTTCGGTTCCGTTTGCGGGTCGTTATCGGCTGATAGATTTTACCCTCTCCAACCTCGTCAATTCGGGGATATCAAAGGTGGGTATCATTACGCAGAACAACTATCAATCACTAATGGACCATATCGGGTCGGGCAAATCATGGGATCTTTCGCGAAAAAACGAGGGACTGTATTTCCTCCCCCCTTTCACCATGAGTGATGAGCTTTATGCCGGCAGAATTGCTTCTCTTCTTGATATACGCCCGTTTTTCAGAAATGCCCGCGAAGAATATGTGATTCTCTCCGACTGTCATGTTGTGGGCAACATTGATATCAACAACATAATTAAAGAGCATATTTCGTCCGGCGCAGATATAACGGTGGCCTGCCGCCGCGGATCTGCCCCGCCCTTAAAAGATAATCTGATAATGTGGATGAATGCCGAGAACAGGATAATTGATATTGTGCTGGGACAGTGTCCGGCAAGCGAATGCGATTACGGAGTGGGACTTTATCTGATGCGCAAGGACATTATGATGGGTCTGCTGGTGTCGGCGTCGAGCCGTAACCAAATGAATTTCGACAGGGATATCCTTCTGCGGCATTTAGATGATGTGAATATCTATGGATACCGCCTGCCGGAGTACACCTCGGTTATCTCATCACTCGGCAGCTACTTTAAAACAAATATGTCCCTCCTGAATACCGATGTGCGTGAATCACTGTTTGACCCTCAACGACCTATATATACCAAGGTAAGGGATGCAGCTCCTGCATTATACGGGCTGCATGCATCCGTCGGTAATTCGCTGATTGCGGACGGATGCTTTGTTGAAGGAACGGTTCATAACTCAATTTTATTCCGTGATGTTCATATAGCTCGAGACGCTGTTGTCGAAAACAGTATAGTGATGCAGGGAACGGTTATCAGCGAGAGAACCTCACTTAATTATTTTGTTCTGGATAAGAATGTTGTTGTCAAGGCAGGGCGGGCATTAAGCGGCACCGAGGATTTTCCGATGTATATAAATAAAGGTACTGTCGTTTAGCACGGTATGCCTGCATCTGATAAATGGTATAAAACGGGAAAGGAGCAATCCATTCATGAAGGTACTATATGCAACAAGCGAAGCGTTGCCTTTCGCCGCATCGGGCGGACTTGCAGATGTTTCCGGTTCACTGCCTCATGCCATGCGAAAACGGCTGATCGGATGTCGAATTGTTCTTCCTTTATATGAGGATGTGCCTCAGGAGCTGAGGGATAAGATGAATTTCCTCACCAGCCTATCGGTACCCGTCGCGTGGCGGCGGCAGTATTGCGGCGTTTTTGAAGCGCGTCACAATGGGGTTATTTATTACCTGCTTGATAACCAGTATTATTTTAAACGACCCGGACTATACGGCCATTACGATGATGCTGAAAGATTCTCATTTTTCTCGCGAGCTGTGTTGGAGATGCTGGATTTCATTGACTTTAAGCCTGAAATTATTCACGCTAACGACTGGCAGTGTGCGCTGATACCGGTTTTTTATAATCTGTACTACCGCAAGCGTGAAGGTTATGAAAATATAAAAACGGTTTACACGATACACAATATTCAATATCAGGGCAAATACGGTCTTGAAATCCTAGAAGATGTTTTCGGAATTTCACAGGAAGCCTCTTCAATAGTGGAGCAGGACGGTTGCATCAATCTGATGAAGGGCGGTATTGAATCAGCCGATTGTGTTACCACCGTGAGCCCCACCTACGCCAAAGAGATACTCGACCCCTATTATTCCCACGGACTGGACAGTATTCTTCGAATAAGGGAATGGAAGCTACACGGAATTTTAAACGGTATCGACACCGACTCCAACAATCCCGAAACCGACCAGCAAATATGGGCAAATTACACGGCAGAAAACCCTGCGGTAAAAGCGGTGAATAAGCGCAAACTGCAGGAACGGTTGAATCTTCCTCTGAATTCAGAGGTGCCCATGATATCAATGGTGACCCGGTTGGTATCTCACAAGGGGCTTGATTTGGTTAAATCCGCAATCCAAGAGTTATTGAATGAGGATGTTCAGTTTGTCTTGCTGGGTTCGGGTGAATGGGCTTATGAGAGCTTTTTCAAGGAAATTCAAACAAAATATCCCGAAAAGATGAGCTATTACTCAGGTTTTGTTCCCGAACTTGCACATAAAATATATGCCGGAGCGGATATCTTTCTTATGCCCTCCCAAAGCGAGCCCTGCGGTCTTGCCCAGATGATAGCCTGTCGTTACGGAACAGTGCCGATTGTGCGCGAAACCGGGGGACTGAAGGACAGTATCAGCGACAGCGGCGACGGGCAGGGTATGGGCTTCACCTTTAAAACATATTCTGCGGATGATATGATGAACGCCATTCACCGTGCACTGGGCGGATACTTCAACAAAGAAATCTGGAATGTTCTGATAGAACGCTGTATGAATGCCGATTTTAGCTGGGGACGTTCGGCTAACGAATATATCCGTTTGTATCGCTCATTGCTGAAACAATAATTTTCTACAAAATCATTCTGGTTTAAGCAGTATTTTTGTCAGTGGCTTGACTTGTTTCGGTTTTAGCGGTATTATAATACTAATTTTGGAAAGAATACAACCGCAGGAGGTAGTATTATGAAAGAAGATCGTAGCAATAAATTGACATTGGTCGTTATTCTTGCGGCAGTCGTTGCTGCCTTGACAACCGTAGCCGTGCTTTGTCTGCGTTTGCGCGCAAAGAGGAAGGCTTTTGCCTCCTATGGCGATACCATTGATTATGATTTGGATGATTGCTGCTGCGGTGATTATGTTGATGAAATTGACGATTTTGAAAACGAATCGACCGTGCAAATTCCAAAGGCCGACTCCCAAGAGGACATTGAAGATCTTGACAAGTAATTAAGATTTACTATAAAAATAAGGCGGCATTTATTTGCCGCCTTATTTTTATATACCATTACTTTTTTTCATCTTTCCGATCGCTTCCCACAATCCGTTAATATAGGCAACTCCGAGGG
>JAQUHC010000031.1 GCA_028683785.1 Oscillospiraceae bacterium | reverse complement strand
TTATTGTATTACCAATGCTGCCGATCTTGTCATTAACAGGTGTAAAACTTCTGTCATCTCCGTTTGCATACCTCCAAAGGTCGCATCCCACATTCCCCAGCAGCTTTTTAAGGATTTCCGGCTCTGCTGTTGCAATATCACCTATTGTGCGAATACCGATTTTTGACAGTAACTTTTTTCGCTGCCCACCTACAAACAAAAGGTCGGATGCAGGCAGCGGCCACAAAACCTGCTTATAATTATCTTTAGAGATCAATGTTGTCGCATTGGGCTTTTTATAATCGCTTCCAAGCTTTGCAAAAATGAGATTGTCGCTCACACCAACCGATGCGCTGAGCCTTTGAGTGTACATGATTTCCAATCGGATTATATCGGCAATTTGTTTGCCGTCGCTCATGGAAACGCCGGTTTCGGTTAAATCAATCCACGATTCATCCAATCCGTACGGAATAATGGTGTCGGTATATTTTTTGTATATTTTTCGTGAAAATTTGGTTTCTGCAAGATACTTTTGATAATCGGCCTTAACATATCCCAGCCCCGGGCATATTTCTTTGGCTTGATGAAAGCTGATGCCGGTGAGAACACCTGCTTTTTTGGCAAGATTATTTTTTGCCAAAACAATACTGTGCCGCATTTCCGGGTCGCCGCATACGGCAAAAGGAATATTGCGAAGCTTAGGGTCAAATTTCTCCTCAACCGTCGCAAAATAGTTGTTCATATCACAATGCAGTATCACACGCTCCACATCATCGTCTCCAAAAGAGGTGTCTATCCGACAACCTTTCCAAACACAATAAGATCATCATAATCCCGAATAGGGATGGGCGGGTATGCCGGATTCAATGAAACCAAATGCCCCTTTTCCAGCTTTTTAAAATATGCTTCGTTGTTGAGTGAAAAGATGCCGATCTCCCCCTCCTCCAAGGTGGGCTGTCCGTGAATAAAAATTATCTGCTTATCAACAAATCGTGGCATCATGCTGTCACCGCTGACCGTAATTGCATAATCTGCGGTATAGGGCACGGTGCCGTCCACCTCTATCATTTTGTAATCACTGCTTTCGAGATAATTGCCCAGTCCGGCCGAAACAGGCAAATCGAATAATCGAAGATGCCTTTTGTCGGTAAACGCAAGCCGTATATCGTCGACACGACAAATATCACATATCGCCAAAAACACCTCGATTGTTGGCTTTGATACCCCGGTTTCCCACTTGCTGATTGTATAGGTTTTGACATCAAAGCCCTTTTGCCCCAGCAATTCTACCAACTGTGCCCGTGATATTTTTGCGGCATTTCGAACCTCAAACAGTTTTTTACCAAAGTTCATATCTTTATTACCACCAGTTTTTATACTAAATCCATTCTAAAACATTCCAGAATAGAGCGATGCGTTCCTAATACTAATTTAAAGTAGATATATAGAAATATCATAATAAGAAGATATACAACGGACGAGGATATTATCTATGTTTATAAATTAAATAAGTATAATACTAATTTAAATTAAATTAGTATAGGAAGAACGCGCCATGAGCGATAATTATGGAATAGTTATAGTTGGATTTAGTATTATATATTTTTGTATAGCAAATACTTCTCCATGCAATATTATACACATATAATCGAATAAATCAATAGGAATATCGTATTTTCTACGATATTCCTATTATCTTTTTGCGATTTTTGCAATATTGAATATATTCGTATCGTCAATAGCAATTATACCCGAAACACTGCTTTTGCCGAGTTTCTTATAATTTCTAACGCGACCCATGTTTTGTCTATTTTAAATTTATCTTTTATTTCAAGAGGTATGTTTTCTGCAGGTTCAGGTTGAGCGCCGACATATTCGTCCTTGACACCTGGCACCGAATGCTTTATGAAGAAATCGGTACACTTGCCATCGCTAAGATTTGTGACTAACCGGGTTGACGCGTTTGTTTTCGCGTTCAGCGTTACCACTACCGGATTAATGGCGTCGCTTACCGCCGCCAACAGGTAACTGAGAAGTTTTGATGCAGTCCTATTCTTCACTTGTACAACTCTTTTTTTAAATGTTATGAAGGTGTATCACCACACACCCGGCATCCAACCACCTTCGGTTGTGGACGAATTTGGCAGCGTCGTTGTTGTCGCCGATATCGAGCCACCCTTTTTTGAAACGGTTGTGTACGAATCCCGGGAAATGTCTGGCTGGATGTCATCCCATTTTGGTACAGTGGGTGCCGTTATTTCTGTCGAAACGAAAGAGGTAGCTTTCTTCGTTTGAATAGTTTCCGATGTCGTTTCTGCGATGGTCGTACCGGTGTCCGAAGCTCCGCTTTCATGTGTTTGTTTTAAGGTGAATGAGGAATCTGCCTCAGATTCCTCATTTGATTTGGACAAGCGTGTGGCGCAACCTCCGAACAGTAAAGACAGTGCCGCTATTCCTACTACAAGAAAGCACCACAAAGCCCTGTAAGGTTTCAGAGATTTATGTCCCATAATCTTCTACAAGTCCTTCCCAATCTCCGCTGGCCGTAATATCGGCGATACACTCGGCTGGCCGGAAGCATATAAACTCAAAAACAGGTTCCTTATACATTTTATTCATTTCAGTCGTTTCCTTCCCAGATTGTCGTTCCGATTTAAACCTGAATATAATCAACATAGTATTGTAAAGCTGCTGTGTTTTTCAGAACAAACTGTTGAACCGATTCCGCCGCAACTGCCGATATATCGGTGATGCTGTCCGTCACGTTTTCGTCCCAAACGATACCGTCAGGTGCAAGACCGGCATTAATGTCTGTCTTGTTCTCTACAATGGCTGTCACCATGGCATAGGAGATTTCATACACGGCGCGAACCACGACATTGCTGTAGATTACCTGCTGGTCTCCTGCCCCGTCCAAATAAATCACATAGGACCGAGCAGCGATACGCACACCCTTGTAATTATCCGAGTTGCTAAGGTGTGCATACCAAAAATCGGGAAGTGTATCGCTTTCTGCGCGGGCATCGGCGCAATAGGAGTCTCCGACTTCCAGCGCCGCATCGGGCTTATAGGCATTTGCTCCCTCAGAGATATACTGATTGGGTATCATCAGAGTTCCGTAGGCGACAATCGTTGAGTTTTCCGGTACAGTCTCCGGCTCGTTCGTAAGAAAGCGCAGCTTGGCCCCTCCGTCGGTGCTGATGGTGGCACCTTCCACTCGCAGAACAACCGATTGCGATCTCATGACATTTATTGTATAGTTTACAGTATTGTTTTCGGCAGTAGTAACCGGAATGCTCACTACATTTGAACTGCCGACCACAAAATTGCTGTTACCTGTAATGGAACCTACCGTGGCACCTTCCACAGGCTGGGCATTTATAGTAAGTGATGTTACTTCATATGGTACGGTAACTGTGTAATCCAGTGTTGACGGATCAAATGCAGGTGTAATTGGGTATCCAACATTTAAGGAAGCAAGTGCTTTAATAATAGAAACAGTCATAGGTATAGAATTGCCGTTGTTATCAGATACAGTTAAAACACCGCCAACAAATGAATCAGAATTTACCCATGTATCTCCCCAATCAAATGTCAGTGCGTCCCTAAAAGTGGCGGCATCCGCCGAACCCGTAATAGCATTTCTGGCACTTTGTATCAGTAAGCCATTGTCCAGTGTACTTTGGATCCGAATTTCTTGGTTCAACTTGGCTGCCGCCAACGCCGCCGCGCGGGTAAATGTCATATTTGTATTGAAAAGAATAGTGTTTCGTGTGCCGACTGAAAATGACGGCGAATTGAAGGGCTGATTTCGATCAGGCGCACCCGCATATTGCGGAACAAAAAAATCTCTAACGGCTGTATTGTAAAATGCTCTGTATGCAATATTTCCTGACTTGTAAGTGTATGTCTGATCAATATTTGGCAGATTAACATTTTCAAGCTTCGAACAATTTATAAATGTATTTTGGGGAATATAAACGGATGACCAAGATGACCTAATTGAATCAGGAAGCTTTACATACTTCAAATTCGGACAACCATTGAATGTACTCTGATTCTGTCCAAAGAGGGTAAACGAGGGGGAACTAATGGCATTGGAACCGAATCCCACGGCAATTAACCCTTGCCATCCTTGATAGGAGCTTTCGATCAATGTTTTTTTGTTGTCTATAACAACTGCTTTTATGTTGTTTAAATATGTTTTATCGGAAACACTCCTCATGGCACCGGTCCAGCTTGATGGAATCACTATTTTATCGGCACTTCCACTGTATCCGGTGATGTAGTTAATTGCGTCATAGGTGAACCCTGCGCTTGTACCTACCACAGCCACTTCATTAATGTTGATTACCTCTTCGGTATGGGCAAAAGCTGCTGAAAAACCGAATGCTTCATCGCCCACTCTAAAAATGGCTGCCACTGCGCCATCGGAACCTTTTATTTCAAGAGGTATATTTCCTGCAGGTTCAGGTTGAGCGCCGACATATTCGTCCTTTACACCTGGCACCGAATGCTTAATGAAGAAATCGGTACACGCACCATTGCGAAGATTTGTGACTAACCGGGTTGACGCGTTTGTCTTCGCGTCCAGAGTTGCCACCAGAGGATTAATGGCGTTGTTTACAGCCGCCAACAAACCCTCGGGGGTAACGTTGTTTTTTGCGCTTTCCACATAAGCTGCTGCCGCGGACCTTCCAAGGGCTATTACCTCTTCCATCAACGGTTCAGCCAAGACAGGACTGCTAATGAAAAGTCCACTCAGGATCATGGTTGCCGCCAACAGGTAACTGAGAAGTTTTGATGCAGTTCTTTTTTTCATTTTTATGACCATCCTTTCGCAGTGACTGGGATGTTCTGGCCGGTTCGGCTGTGCCGAATTTGCGCCTCGCTTTTGGCGCAAAAGGACAAAACTCCCCGTTTGAAAAATTTATTTTTCAAACTTGCTTCTCCTTTTCTGATAAATTTTTTGTTTCCAAAAATGCAATTATCTTGATTAGTGTGTGATTATATAAACAGCCCAAGCAGATTATTTATAGGGCTAATAGTACGCCTTATCCATAGAGATCCTATGCTTCGATTAATTATAACGGCAATGAATGGTCGCCTTTATTTTAATCATATACTTCACTTACATTAAGCGCGTTCCTATGTATCACGTATTGAAAAGAAAGCACTTGAAAAGCTCAAAAAGCGGTTTGATTTGGGGGATAAAAAGAATTAAAAGTATATAAGTCGCTAGATGAGCTAAGCGCCAATTTTAAAAACCTCCCGACAGTCATGCCGGTTATTTTTTACTGAGCTGTTGATGATCGTGAAAGTTTTGGTTGCAGCTAGGCAAAAATATTGGTATTTTATAGTATAAACTTGTTTATACATATACTGGGCATCGCTTGGTGCGCTTTGTAATGTCATTTACATCATTGGATTGGATTATATTCTGAACCATCTGGATGTTAAAATTGAGAAGTTTTAAAACAGGATTCAGGATCTCGCCAACTGGAATGCAAAATACGACCGGCGCAACACTGAGCTTAAATTAGAGCGTGAAATGCAGCTGAATAAGCGTAGGTAAATGATTGACAGCATGTACCAAATTACCGGCAAATCAAAAACCGATAGTCAGGTGCTGTCCAATGGTCCCATCGCAGAGCTTGCAGATTCAAGACTATGCTCAAAAGAGGGCTTAATCTCGCAGGAGGATTTTACGCCAAGAAAAAACAATTACTTGGATTATTTATCTAATACTAAATATTAATCATTAAGCATGACTTCTCCGAATAAGTATGTACAAAAGGTAAATCGGGGGAGGTGCAGCATGTCTGAGAATATTATAAATGTGACAAAGCAGAATTTTGATGAAACGGTAATGGAATCTACCATTCCGGTCATGCTGGTTTTCTGGGCGATTAAATACCCAAGTTGTCAGCGCTTGCTTTTAACAATAGACACACTGGCAGAACGATATCGCGGTAAAATACAGTTCGGTATGATTGATGTGGATTCGCAGATTGAACTTACAAGTCAACTTGGAATTGGCGGGCTGCCCTGTGTCCTTGTACTTTATAACGGCAGACTTTATAAAAATATCGGAGGGGAGCTGCCGTTGAATCACTATCGGGAAATAATCGAGCAGTTACTGGCAGAACCCGAAATAAAAAAGGAGATTAAAAAGAAGAAAAAGAAGAAAACATTCTTTAGAAAAGATGAGTAATAATAACCACTGATAAAACAGTCGATAAAATTATCGTTCACAACAGGGCTGACACACATTTATACTGTGCGTCAGCCCTGTTTTTAACTAAAATAGTATTAATACTATTTTAATGTTTAAACATAGATAATATCAAAGTATATTAGTATATCTTCTATTATAGTATTTCTATATATCTATTCTAAATCAGTATCAGGGAATATTGTCCATGACAACATCCCGAAGATGAACAGGGAATACATTATTTTTTATTACCATATCGTACAGGTCCATTGCGTCTTTATGGTGGGAGCATATATCAGCAATCTCTACATCATCCACTTTGTTATTTTGGTTATCATAAAATAACTTTGCCTGAAGGCCATACGAGTCGATATCCCCGAGTTCATCACTATTGAGAGTTCCTTTAATTAAGCAATATGATAACAGGTAAACACGCTGGTTGTAATGAATTTTTATGTTTTTAACATTTGATGTGTTCAAGATATATGCCTCCAATTTTAATATGTTTTGTGTAATTGCAAAATAGATAATCGTGTAAAAACTAAATCAAGCTATATAGATATATTCGGTTACATTATTAATGGTTTGTGATTTTGGAAAAAACCACCCCTTTTCCTTTACATAATGGTCA
Organism: Oscillospiraceae bacterium; assembly: GCA_028683785.1. GTDB lineage: Bacteria > Bacillota > Clostridia > Oscillospirales > Acutalibacteraceae > Avimonas. Next base: position 11,057 of record JAQUHC010000031.1, on the reverse strand, counting down.
CCGGTAAAACGATAATAATACCCGGATGGAAGATTTGGAGTATCATAGCTGAATGAATGAGTTGATTTGTTTTTACCCAGAGAATTAAAACTGATATAGGTTTGCCATTGATCATTAACCCATCTTTGCACCCGAAAATTTTTAACTCCGACCAAAGCCATAACTTTGGTGCCGGAGGTAGCTACATCCGCGGTGATTACATTGGAATCGGTGAGGTACAATCTTATATAGTAAGCATTTATTAACCCGACTGCGCGCGCCGAAACATCGCCGTTACCGCTGTTGCTTAATCCTTCGGCGTAATCGGGATAGGGGGAGGGTACGCCGCTTGAGGGAATACCAATGTCGACCTCGGCAGAGGTTGTGAAGCCTAAAAAGCTGAACAGCATTACCACGGATACCAATAAAGCGATAAACCTTTTTTTCATTTCTTTCACTCCGTTTCTGTAAAATATAAGCATCCAAATATATAAGCGTCCAACAAGTAGTCATGGATTTTGATAATAATCACACGAGCTTTCTAAAATCGGCACAATGCACAAATTATTAACCGATTTATATAAAAAACTCCCGTGTTAAAAACACGGGAGAAGGTGGAGTTGCCACTATTTTGATAATGATTCCAAGACTTTAATGAATTCATCGTAAGAACAGTTGTTGAGACTTAAGTTATATATCATGTTTTCGTATGCAAAACTGGCGGTATAGTCTTTTTCAATCTTAATAATATAAACTATAAAATCCTTTATTTCAAGATCTTCCACATATTCTCCCTTTAAGATTCTAAATGCTAAGTCCCCTTTATTATTTTTGTTAATAAAAAGCTTTAAAGAGGTATCTTTTGCTTTAAGTACAATACTGATGTTGGTATTATACCTTAAATGGTCCACTCTAAACTCATTTATTGAGAATCCTTGAGGATAATAACCCGGCAATAGCAAATTAAAACCCTCTTTTTCTGATTTTTCTCTTAATTCGGTTTTAATTTGTTCGGCATTTAATAAAGGACCATCGGTATTACCAAAGTCGATATTAAAGAAGTCGGAGCCAACTTGAATTATTGAGTTTATAAAATTGAAGTTGAAAGCTCGTGCGGATATATAATTGGTAACACCTACAATTACTATAAAAGTCGCCGCCAAAGAAGCAACCCTAACCAAACTTTTAACTGCAAGTCTTTTTCTCTTTTTCCCTTTAATGTCGGCAAGGTAGTTTTTAATATCACTATTTGCAGGCAATTCATAATCCCCGATACTATGCAATAAATCAACACAATGTTTGATGGTGTCCGGATTTATTTCATCATCAGGTTTACTCATTTCATTATCAATTGCAGCCTGCAGCTGTTGATACAGGGCATCATATTCATTTGATTTATTCATTAGATACACCACCTAGCTTAATACTATTTTGACCTTGTTCGATTATTTCGGAAACTAAATCCAGAATTTTTTTCTTTAATCGGCAGATACGGCTTGTTAATGCGGTTTCAGAAATATTCATTTGCTCGGCAAGCAAGCTGATCGGGACCTTTTCTTTGTAACGCTTTTGGTACAAAATACGCTCAGAAGCAGTAAGTCGGTTTAATACGGAAATCATGCACTGGTCAATATTGATATCCTTGTTTTCTATTAGTAAATCCAGATTATCATTTTCGGAGCACAAAGTGTTATCAATATTGAGATCGTTTATGTAATAAATATTTTTAGATCTTTTTAATGATGATGCATTCTCGCGCTTGATAAAGTTGTCTACCGTCCTGTAAAGCCAGCCTCGTATATGATTGAATTTTTCTCCGTCACTCATTTTTTTATAAAGCAGAGCAAATGTCTCCTGCGCGCAATCCAAAGCGATTGTTGTATCGCTGACATATAGTCGTACACAACAATATTTCAGAATATCCACAAAGTAATCATTGTATGCATTATCAAATTGAATTTCAATACTATTATTCACAAGCTCTTTCACCACATTCAAACTCAATACAAATACGCCCAAGTTTCGGCAAGTTAATCCATATAATAACATAATACCATATATAAATTATATTTGGAAGATAAATAATAAATTCTCTGTAATTTAAATCATAAATTACAGAGAATTTATTATTACTTTGAATGCTGTTCATCTCTCTTGTTATCAAATCTTTTATTTCGAAAATAAAAGTACACATCAATCATTACCATAACAAAATTCAGAAAATAAAAATATGCCGGATATTTAAGTGCTCCGGTGCGCGAAAACTCAATGCATTTCCATGCAATACCGCAAGCGTATCCAAATGCTATCATCAAAAGGAAAAACAAACTTTTACCTTTTGATGTTTTGGATTTATATGATGTTATGATGGAAATCGGCCAAGATACTCCGAAACTGATAACCATCATGGCTTCCAACAACTCTGTCATGATTTTCACCTCTACATTGGATGATAGCATCCCGCGAGATGTAAATCAAGTTAATTCTTATTTAAAAGAGTGGGAAATGGCAGGAAATAGCCAGTTTATTCGGTTGACAAACATTAATTAGTGTATTAAAATATTAAATATGAGTGGGCTGAACAGCTGCGCAAAAGAACTCTTTTGTGAGGAAAGTCCGAGCACCACAGGGCGGGATAACGGCTAACAGCCGCCGGGGGCGACCCCAGGGAAAGTGCAACAGAGATATACCGCCGCATTTTTGCGGTAAGGGTGGAAAGGTGAGGTAAGAGCTCACCGGCATATAGGAGACTATATGGCCCTGCAAACCCTATCCGGTGCAACGCCGACAGAGGCAATACATCTGCCCGATGTGCTTCGAAAAGCGGCTTGAGCCGTGTGGCAACATACGGTCGAGATAGATGGTTGTTCATGACATTTTGTCAAGACAGAACTCGGCTTACAGGCCCTCTCATTTATTTGATTTTCGCATGGCGCTCCGCTACATGGGGGCGCTTTTGTATTATTGTTTCAACTAAAGGTTAACAGGAAGGCCTGATTATATGGTTGATACTCTGAAAAAAGTAATACCTGAATCGGTTTTGGATGCACTAAACAAGCGCGGGGTTGAAACAAATTCGATCAATGCCGCCGTTTGTGCCGACATGACAAACGACGGCGAGCTTAAAAACATATATTTGATTCTTACAGATGCTCGTCTTGTTTTTGCATTATCAAATTCCGAAGATGATATGGTCTTTTCAGGTGCGTCTCCCCTCCGTTCCGTGTCATCCGAAAGTATTGGCGAGTTTTATGAATACAAGCTTGACCGTTTAACCAATCCGAAAATAATTGATCAGGTGGTAGGAGGGCTTTTTGTTGTTGACATAGACGGTGTAGAAACATGGTTATGCCGGTTTTCGGGGGCGAAACTGCGAGAGATGCGCCGATTTTGCAAGGCGTTGGAGTGCAGCATAACCGGGGAAAAGCCGCCTGATGAAAACGAGGATGATGCCGTATACTGCCCTAAATGCGGTCATCCATATCCCGAAAAAGGGCGCACCGTCTGTCCGAAATGTATGGTGAAACGGGCAATCTTCTTTCGAATATTATCATTTTTTAAATCGTATCGTCTGCGTATAGTTTTCCTGTTTTTATGCATGATGATTTCGGGAGTGTTGACATCGGTAAGCCCATATCTCACCGGCTCGGTACTTTTTGATAAGGTGTTGACCCGCGATCAGGCGCTGCCCGAAAAGCTTGGCATTCCGGGCAATTTCACCCTCATGCTGCTTCTGTTGGTATTATCTATAGCTGCGGTACAGCTGATTCAACAGTTTGTGGGTGTTATACAGGGGCGTTTGGCCGCCCATCTGGTACCGGGCGTTGTCGCAAAAATCAAGGGGAATGTGTTTGCCTCATTACAAAGGCTGTCCATAGGATTTTTTACAAGAAGGCAGACCGGCAGCCTTATGCAAAGGGTAAACAGCGATGCCAATGAGGTAATGGGCTTTTTCATTGACGGGCTCCCGTATCTGATTTATAACATATTCACATTTGCATTTTCGGGAATAATAATGTTTACACTCGACTGGCGGCTTGCTCTCGCATCCTTTTTCCTGCTTCCCCCTCTGTTTTATGTAAGCTACAGGCTGCTGCCCCGTTTATGGCATGCACACGGAAGAAGATCACGCACCGTCCGTACACTTTATGCACTGCTTAACGATGGCATAGGAGGGGCGCGTGTTGTAAAGGCGTTCGGTCAAGAAGATCACGAAAACCGAAGATTTTCAAAGGTCAACGACCGCGTCCGCGATGCAGAAATACAGGTAGTTAAGTACGGTAATAGATTTGATATTGCATACAGCCTTGCACGCGAAATTCCTTCCCTGCTCGTCTGGAGCCTCGGAGCATTGTTGATTTTACGATCATCCGGTACTTTTAAATTGGGCGAACTGATAACATTTATCAACTTCCTCCACATGATGCAAGGGCCTATGCATTTTTTCTCGTCTATTTTCAGATGGTGGACCAACAGCATGAATGCAGCCCAGCGTGTTTTTGAAATCATAGACGCCAATCCGGAAATAGCGGAAAAGGAAAATGCTTTGCATACCGACATAAAGGGAGGCATCACACTTAACAATATCAGCTTTGGATATGAGCCGAATAAAACCATATTAAAAAACATCAGCTTTTCGGTAAAGGCGGGTGAAATACTTGGTATTGTGGGAAAATCGGGAGCAGGAAAATCCACATTGGTTAATCTTATTTCCCGTTTATATGATGTTGATGAAGGTGAAATTATGATTGACGGGGCTAATGTAAAGGATTATTCCTTTACAACTCTCAGGGGAGCGGTCGCCATGGTCAGCCAGGAAACCTATATTTTTATTGGAACCATTGCAGAGAATATCGGGTATGCATGTCCTGATGCAAGCCGTAAAGAAATTGTACGGGCGGCGCAAGCGGCAAGCGCTCATCCGTTTATTTGTCGACTGCCGGATGGTTATGATACAATAATCGGAGCGGGAGGGCGCGAACTTTCGGGAGGGGAGCGTCAGAGAATTTCTATCGCCAGAGCCATCCTTGCCGATCCGCAAATTCTTGTTTTAGATGAAGCCACCGCATCGGTCGATACCGAGACCGAGCGTGCAATACAGGCATCACTTGAAAAACTGGTGCGCGGAAGAACCACCATTTCGATTGCCCACCGACTTTCTACACTCAGGAATGCCGATCATCTGATTGTCCTTGACGATGGAAAGCTTGTTGAGAGCGGGACCCATGCTGAACTGGTGGAAAAGCGCGGAGAGTATTATAAGTTGTTGGAACTGCAATCCAAGGCACTGGCAATGCGGAGCATAGAGGATTAATTTTTGTAGAACAGAGGTTTTGATATATGACTGAAACCATTGTAAAAAACGAATATGATGTGCTGGAGCAGCAAAAGCAAGCGGTTGAGGATATCATATCGGTACGATTGATTACAGATGAAAATGCAGTATTCAGCCGCACGGACGGCGGGTTTGTATCATTGACCTTTACAGGTGAGGATGGCAAAACCGTGGAATATAACCGAGTAGCGGTTCACCGCTGTTTTCCTCATTCCGACCCTAACCATTACATATCAATACGCGAGCCGGATGGCGATGGGAGAGAAATCGGCTTGATTGAGGATCTGTCATCCCTTTCGGATGAAACGGTAAATATGCTTGAGGAACAGTTATCTTTACGCTATTTTACCCCAAAAATAATAAGGTTGAAAAATATTCGGGAAGAGTACGGTTATTCGTATTGGGATGTTGTGACGGATAAGGGAGCTTGTCGTTTTACCGTGCGCATGGGCTCGGGAAATGTATATTCAATCGGGAAAAACCGCTATTTGATAAACGATCTGGATGGAAATCGGTTTGAAATTCCGGATTTGTATGAGATGACACCAAGAGAGATTAAGCAATTAGATTTGTTTATATAAACAATTTATATGAACATTGGGCGGTGATTTATTGAATATCAGGTATACCCTGCCGGACGATGAAATGGAAGTCCTTGCTCCTCTGATAAAGGGGGAAAGGATTGAATATTGTGTGCCGTTTGATTTGGATAAGAACGGAAATTTCAATCAAGGCGGATGGGTGGCAGTAACCCGCAAAGCGTTATATCTTCTCCAAGACGGCGAGATTATAAATACAATCGATATCACCGCAACCGATGAAATACTGTGTTCATCCGAGGTGGATAACGGGATTCTTGTCGCAAGGAAGGACGGACAGGACAGTTTTATATGCCGTTTCAGTATGCGTTATATGACACAAAATTCATATCTTGCGCGGGGAGCGACATTGTTTTGCCGCGGTCAAAACCGTGTGATTGAAAGCAGAGAGAGGGAAAAGTACTGCCCCCAATGCAAAAGGGTTCTGCCCGGAACAAATGAATGCCCCCGTTGCGTCGGTGCTGGTAGGACATTCAGCCGTTTTTGGGATTTGTGCGGAGCATACGCCCTACCTCTTTTGGTAATCACGGTATTTATGGCGGTATCATCTGTAATAACGGTGGGACAGCAGTTTATTCAGCGCGATTTTATTGATGATGTGCTTGCTCCTGCCAAAGGAACCGCATCCCAAGTGATTATGTTTTTTGCAGTAATGCTTGCATTGTCGCTGCTTTCTCTCACCATGTCAACAGTAAACGTCATATGGAGCAACAGACTGGGAACAAAAATCAGCCGAGACCTGCGCGGGCGCGTATATGCAAAAATCAATTCACTGTCCATGGATTTTATCAGCTCTCGGCAGGCAGGAGAGCTTATGAATCGTGTGGTACATGATTCCGCACATGTCCGTGAATTTATGGAAAACGCTTTTGCCCAGATGCTTACCCGAATTTCTGTTATGGTATTGGCGCTTATAACCATGCTGGTGATGAACTGGCAGCTGGCTTTGTTATCCCTGGTTTTTGTGCCGCTTGCTTTTATACTTGTAAGGGCATTTCGAAAGTTTGAAAGAAGATTGTGGCGGCAGCAATGGCGTTTTGATGATAAGGTGAACGACCGTCTTCAGGATGTTATTTCGGGCATCCGTGTGGTTAAATCCTTTGGGCAGGAGGAGCGTGAAACCGTTCGTTTTAAGTCGTATATTGAACGGTTGATGCAAATCCAGCGAAGAAATGAGTCGCTTTGGGCGACCCTTTACCCGTTTGTGACACTGATTATCACATCAGGTTCATATCTGATTTTATATTTCGGTGGAAGCGCCGTCATGTCCGAAGATATGACAATCGGTCAGTTGGTGCAGTTTATTGCATATGCAAACATGCTGTATATGCCGCTTCAGTATGTCAGCCGTCTTCCGCGTATGATCATGAGGTTAAAAACCGCGCTGGAACGCATTTATGATATACTTGATGAGGAGCCTAAAATTGACGATGCGGATGATGCAAAGGATATCGAGATTCATGGTAATGTTGAATTTGATGATGTGACCTTTGGATATAAATCTTACGAACCTGTTCTTGAGCAAATCAATCTATCGGTGAATGAGGGTGAAATGATTGGCCTGGTCGGTTCTTCGGGTACAGGTAAATCCACAATGATCAACCTTTTAATGCGGCTTTACGATGCCGACGAAGGGCAGGTACTCATTGACGGTGTTCCGATAAGCAAGCTCTCTAAAAGTTGCCTCCACCGCCAGATAGGGGTGGTTTTGCAGGAAACCTTTTTATTTTCGGGTACATTATTTGAAAACATACGCTATGCAAATCCGGATGCTACCCTTTTGGATGTAATTCGTGCTGCAAAAATTGCAAATGCCCACGACTTTATAACAAAATTTCCCGACGGCTACGATACATATGTTGGGGAGAGAGGATATAATCTTTCAGGCGGAGAAAGACAGAGAATTGCAATTGCCCGCGCCATTCTGCACAATCCGCGTTTGCTCATTCTGGATGAGGCCACCAGCAGCCTTGATACCGAAACAGAATATCAAATTCAGGAGGCGCTTAACCGACTGATCGAGGGACGCACCACTTTTGCGATTGCTCACAGGCTTTCAACCCTTCGCAAGGCGGATCGTATTGTCGTTCTGGATAAACACACAATCGCCGAGGTGGGCACGCATAACGAGCTTATGAATCAAAAAGGCATCTACCACGGATTGGTTATGGCGCAGCTCGAAATGCATATGTAATTGTATAATACTCGCTAGTTAGAAATAGTTGTAAATCAGTAAGTTGTAAATCAGTTAATTATATGATAAAATTTAAGTGTTAATTTAATTTATAAACTTAGATAATATCCAATTCTAATATATAATACTAATTTATTTTATATTAATATTGTATTCGACAAAACAGAGCGGAGGGCATCCGAATGCAAAACAACCAGCCTGAACGGAACATAAATTTAAAACTTCGCTATATCGCCAAGGCGTTTGTTGTTTTGATATTAATAATTGCATCAGCCGTTATTGTCTATTGTATGGGCGGGACCGGATCTGCATTTGCTCATATAATGTATTTGCCCATTATTCTATCTGCCTATTATTTTGGAATTGTCGGGTCGGTGGTGACGGCTATACTAGGCGGGCTTGCACTGGGACCGCACATGTATGAAAATGTATCATCTGAATTGATGCAACAATCAAGTATTTGGATAGTCAGATTGATAGTATTTATTACTTTCGGAATAATAATTTCGTTGTTATTTATGCGTATTAAAGGTTACGAAAAAGAAGAAGCCGAGAGATCTCATGTGAATTTATTGACCGGGCTACCCAATGCAAATAAGCTAAAAGTGGATTTGGATGAACTGATAGAAAGCAAGACAGAGTTTTCATTAATTGGATTCAGAATAGAAAATATAAATAATATCAAACAGAATATCAGTTATGAAACGGGAGTTAAATCAATAAAAAAAGCATTAGAAATACTGTCCGAGCTGACTGACAGTACGGCTTATTCAATAGATGATAACACATTTGCTATCGTTTTACCGAGCGGCAGAATCGAAAATGCTCAAACTCTTGGAGAGCGGTTTTTATATAAGACTTTTGAACCGGTATTAATCGATCAAATCAAGATCGGGCTTCTTATTAAATGCGGAATTGTTAATTTCCCGCTGCATGCAGAAGATTCCTATGAAATGATTACAAAAATTAACATGGTGTTGGAGCAAGCAAAAGGGGAAATCGGACTCTATATTTATAATGGTGTATTGGAAAAGAAAAGTAAAAGCCGATCCGAACTTGTGCCCCATCTCTTAAATGCCATTAATAATAATGAGTTTTATCTGGTGTACCAACCCAAAGAAAGTATAATCGATGACGGTACAATCAGCGTTGAGGCACTCCTGAGATGGAATAACCCAACAATAGGGCAAATAAGTCCGAGTGAATTTATCGTAACGGCAGAGGAAATCGGACTTATAGGTGAAATAACAAAATGGGTAATCAAAAATGTTATAGAACAAAAAGAAAAGTGGAAGAAGACGGGATTGGATGTAAAAATAGCGTTTAATATTTCGCCGAAGGATTTGAATAACAATTCTGTAATGAATTATTTTATTGAAGTAATCAATAATAAAGAACTTGACTTATCTCTTCTTGAAGTTGAACTAACCGAAAGAGCTGTGCTGGAAAACCGAGAGATTGTTATAATGCTTTTTAATGCCCTCCGCAAAATTGGCATAAAAATTGCGCTGGATGATTTCGGGACCGGTTATAATTCGCTGATTAATTTGGTTCAGTTTCCCGCTGACCATATAAAAATCGACAAAAAATTTATCGACAATATTACGGAGAATACTTATAAGCTGGTAATCAAATACACAATAGGCAGTGCACATCGTTTGGGGCGGAAAGTAGTTGCGGAAGGGGTGGAAACAAAGGAGCAATTTGATATCTTAAAGAATATAGGGTGCGACTATATACAGGGATATTATATTAGTAAACCTATACTTCCAGATGAGCTTGAGGATTATTTAGCATCGAAATCGCCTTGTCAACCGGTATAACATAATAGAAAAAACATATTATATTGAGAATAAGTTGCTGCTTTTGGTGAGGATGTTTCTCTGAAAGCAAGCGACTTATTATATATTCACCGCTAGCAACTTCGGCACTACCGATGTTACAGATGTTATCATCGTCAATCTAAGCGATTTTTTGGTAGAGTTCCTGATTGCTTATACTAATTTAAAATAAATATATTGAAATATCATAATAAGAAGATATACAACGGACTTGGATATTATACTAAATCCATTCTAAAACATTCCAGAATAGAGCGATGCGTTCCTAATACTAATTTAAACTAAATTAGTATAGGAAGAACGCGCCATGAGCGATAATTATGGAATAGTTATAGTTGGATTTAGTATTATCTATGTTTATAAATTAAATTAGTATTAGAAAGTAATAAATTATATCAGGAATTTCCGAGAATCTATCCATTTCATTAGAAACGCCTATACGGATTTTGAGAACTATGCTCAAAATCCTTTTGACTTTTATACCTAAAACGCCTAAAACTAAAGGAATTTTGTATCGTGCTTCCGATGTATAACAGAGTGGTGGCAAAACTGTATGAATATTTTACAGCTTTTTCTTAATAATAATCATTGATTATTAATTATTACATGGGAGAATGAGGCTGTATGAATGATAAACCGGCAAGTTTTAATGAAAGCAGTAAGGACCGACAACTAGAGGAGTTCCGCAGCAGAGATAATCAAGACAAAGTAATGACCACAAATCAAGGCCTAAAGCTCTCGGAGGATGAGGTCAGCTTAAAAGCGGGTGAACGCGGTCCGACCTTGATGGAGGACTTTCATTTCAGGGAAAAAGTGACTCATTTTGATCATGAACGAATTCCGGAGCGGGCGGTCCATGCACGTGGGTCCGGTGCTCACGGGGTGTTTGAGGTTTATGAATCAATGAAGCCTTATACCAAGGCAAAATTTTTACAGGATCCGAATGTGAAGACACCGGTGTTTGTTCGCTTTTCAACGGTTATAGGGTCGCGAGGCTCTAAGGATACAACCCGAGATGTTCGTGGTTTTGCAACCAAGTTCTATACTGAAGAAGGGAACTATGATCTGGTAGGTAATAATATACCGGTATTTTTTATGCAGGATGCCAT
>JAQUHC010000160.1 GCA_028683785.1 Oscillospiraceae bacterium | reverse complement strand
AACGGATATTTTTCGGCAAGCATTATCCCCGCGCGGGCGGAATCTAAATCGCTTGAAGCGTTGACCACGGCACACACATTCATCTCGGGCAGAGAAGCAATAATCTTATCGCGGTCGTCGTCAAAGGCTTTATCGTCATAATGGGCGTGGGTGTCGAAAATTGTCGACAATTAAATCATGCTCCTTCAAGGCTTAAATGAGTCAAAATTATCTTACCTTGCTGCCGGGAGCAATTTCATCGGTGAAAATAACCCGAACATCCTCCCCGTCATCGGCAGCAAGAATCATCCCCTGACTCTCCACTCCGCACAGCACGGCGGGTTTGAGATTGGCAACAAGAATAACGCTGCGGCCTTTGAGCTCGGCGGGTTGATACCACTGCGCAATCCCGGAGCAGACGGTCCGCGGGGTGGCGCTTCCGTCGTCAAGTGTCAACTTAAGCAGCTTTTTTGCCTTTTTTATCGGCTCGCAGTCGATAATCCGGGCAACGCGAAGGTCAACCTTTGCAAAATCCTCAATCCCGATGGTGTCGAGAAACGCGACATTTTCCGGTTTTGATTGTTGTTCACCCTCGTCAGCCGTTTCGGCAGCGATATCTTTAAGCAGCTTTTCTGCTTCAATTCTTGCGAAAAGGGGAACAGGGGTTCCGACGGTGTAGCCGTCAACCTTACCGAAACCGGCGGTAACCGAATCCATGGTGGTTTTATCCTCCGGCGCATTTATCTGCCCCAGAATATTTTCGGCGGTTGAAGGCATAAAGGGCTTTAAAAGAATGCCCAGAATGCGAATACCTTCGATCAAATTATACAACACTTGATTGAGCCGCGGCAGGGTATCATCGCTTTTCGCGAGAATCCACGGGGTGGTTTCATCAATATATTTGTTGCAGCGGCGCGCGAATTCCATAACCGTGTCGGCGGCCTCTGCCGTGTGATAGGCGTCCATAAATCGAATATAATTTTTCACCGTCTCATCGGCGGCGGAAATCAAATCTTTATCGGAATCGGCCGGAGCCTCCGGTTTTGTTACACGCCCTTCAAAATACTTGTTTGCCATGGTAATACTGCGGTTGACAAGGTTTCCCAGCGTGTTCGCAAGATCGGAATTATATTTGGCGATAAGGCTTTCGTAGGTTATCGTGCCGTCTTGAGCAAAGGGGATTTCGGACAGCAGATAATATCTTACGGCATCCACCCCGAAATGACGGGCTAAATCATCGGCATAAAGTACATTGCCCTTGGATTTGCTCATCTTGTCGTCCCCCACCAAAACCCACGGGTGGCCGAGCACCTGTTTTGGCAGAGGCAGATCCAGCGCCATCAGAATAATCGGCCAGTATATTGTGTGGAAGCGGACAATATCCTTGCCGATAACATGCAGGTCGGCAGGCCAGTATTTGTGGAAAAGCGGGCTGCTGCCGTCCGGGTCGTAACCGATACCGGTAATATAGTTTGACAGCGCGTCCAGCCATACATAGGTGACATGCTTGGGGTCAAATTCAACCGGAATGCCCCATTTGAATGAGGTTCGCGATACGCACAGGTCGGACAGACCGGGTTTCAAAAAGTTGTTCACCATCTCGGCACGGCGGGAATCCGGCTTAAAAAAGTCGGGGTTGCTGTTGTAATATTCCATCAGCCTATCCTGATATTTGCCCAGGCGAAGGAAATATGCCTCCTCGCTTGCATCGGTCACCTCCCGCCCGCAGTCGGGGCATTTGCCGTCCTTAAGCTGGGATGAGGTGAAAAATGCCTCACACGGAACGCAGTATTTTCCTTGGTATACACCCTTGTATATATCACCCTGATCATAGAGCTTTTTAAAAATCTTTTTTATAACCATCTCATGGTCGGGGTCGGTGGTGCGTATAAAGCGGTCATAGCCGGTGTTCATGCAATCCCATACCGATTTTATCTCGGCGGCAACCACATCGACATATTCCTTTGGGTTAAGCCCGTGTGCATTTGCACATTCCTCAATCTTTTGACCGTGCTCGTCCGAACCGGTGAGAAAAAACACATCAAACCCCATCATCCGCTTATACCTTGCAATGGTATCAGCAAGCACCGGGTCATAGGTGTTGCCGATATGCGGCTTATGGGATGTATATGCGATTGCGGTGGTAATATAAAATTTCTCTTTCTTCAAAACGAGCCCTCCTGACACTGCCTGAAATGTTGGCAGCCCTTATATTTTTATATTTTACCAGAACGAGTGAAAAATACAAGGGGGAATGATGATGGATCGTTGATATTACCATATAATAAGATTGGTTGACGAGGACGGAGCTTCTATGGTAGAATATGGCTAAGATACCGAAACGGGTATTTATTATCTGCAAAGTTGGTATTATGATCCGGAATTGGGTAGGTTTATAAGCAGGGATGATCCGGTTTATCATGAGGGTGAAACGGGCGCAGCGGCGAATTTGTATGCTTATTGTATTAATCCGGTGATAGTGATAAGACGAACCACCGATAAGCCCAGTAAAATAAGGGAAAAACGGTCGGAACAAAGCGTATATATACTGCTGTAAGGGGCTGACACATAAATCAGCCTAAAAAACAAAAAGCCGGGGAAAAAGCCAGGGAAACAGTATCGTTTCTCCGGTTATTTTCGGTATAATCAGTAGGGGCGCACCTGCGTGTGCGCCCGTCTGCGTTAATTATTTCAAATAAAATTGACGATAAAATTATCGCTCAAAACGCGTTCTTCCTATATATGTTTAATTTAAATCAGTATTAGGAATGCATTGCTCTATTTTATCGGCTTTTATAATTGAGATCAGTAATAATCAACGGTTATATTAGAAAATTTGTTTTCCAATTTAAACAATCTTTTTGTCCGAGTTATTCGGGCGCACACATAGGTGCGCCCCTACGAAACCATATACAATTTTGTCGAATAAACGCATGATTTTTGGGCTGACGCATATTTTCCATTATGCGTCAGCTTCTTTTATTATAATGAAGAAATGAAAACAACGCGACGGTTTGGCCGCCCCGTTGAAGTTTCATATATCCAAATCAACGGTACACAAGGATATGTCCGAATGGTAAAGAATGAATATATATAGAAAAAAGTGTTGCATTAAGTAATAATATACTGTATAATAAAGGAAAGATGTAATAAAAATCAATAAATGGAAGGGCTATAAGTTGTGAAAAAGGAAAAAATGTTCAAACGTTACATATCCTGCATCATATCGTTTCTGGTAATTATTGAAAGTCTTTGTGTAGCCTCTTTTGCTTCTGCAAGCACAAGTGTGAATACCCTTGCAGTCAAAGAAATTGTTACGGAAAACTACACCTCAGATTTTGGTTGTGCCTATGCGGTCATGACGGATGGAACAGTCAAAGCGTGGGGATATAATAATAAAGGTCAGCTTGGCATAGGAAATACGACAAATCAATCTTCCCCTGTTGCCATACCCGGTCTTTCGGGTGTGGCACAATTGGTGACAGGTTATAATTGCACCTATGCGGTCATGACGGACGGGACAGTCAAAGCTTGGGGAGTAAATAGTTCTGGTGAGCTTGGCATAGGGAATACAACTAACCAATCCTCTCCTGTTTCAATACCCGGTCTTTCGGGTGTGGCACAATTGGTGACAGGTTATAATTGCACCTATGCGGTGCTGTCGGACGGAACAGTCAAGGCTTGGGGAAATAATGGATCAGGTCGGCTTGGTATAGGCAGTACGACTAACCAATCCTCTCCTGTTGCTATACCGGGTCTTTCGGGTGTGGATCAATTGGTGACAGGTAGCAGTTGCACCTATGCGGTCATGACGGACGGAACAGTCAAGGCTTGGGGAAATAATGGATCAGGTCGGCTTGGTATAGGCAGTACGACTAACCAATCCTCTCCTGTTGCTATACCGGGTCTTTCGGGTGTAGAACAATTGGTGACAGGAGATTTTGGTTGTGCCTATGCGGTCATGACGGACGGAACAGTCAAGGCTTGGGGAAATAATGGATCAGGTCAGCTTGGCATAGGCAATACAACTAATCAATCTTCTCCTGTTGCCATACCAGGTCTTTCAGGAGTAGAACAAATAGTGACAGGTAGCAGTTGCGCCTATGCGGTCATGACGGATGGAACAGTCAAAGCGTGGGGATACAACAATTACGGTCAGCTTGGTATAGGCAATACAACTAACCAATCCTCTCCTGTTGCAATACCCGGTCTTTCGGGTGTGGCACAATTGGTGACAGGTTATAATTGCACCTATGCGGTCATGACGGACGGGACAGTCAAAGCGTGGGGATAC
>JAQUHC010000030.1 GCA_028683785.1 Oscillospiraceae bacterium | reverse complement strand
CGGTGCGGCAACCCCGGCGGCTGGTTCGGCGACAAATCGCGTTCCGGGGGCGGACCCCTAATCGACTTAGGAGTCCATGTTATTGACCTTGTCAGGTTTCTGATGGGAAACCCTCGTGCCGTTTCGGTTTACGGCGTCACCTTTAATAAATTGGGCAGCCGAAACAATATTAAAGGAAATGTTGCCTATTCTTCGGCACACAAATCATCTCAGGACATTTATGATGTCGAGGACCTTGCAACTGCTATGATACGATTTGACAACCAAGCGGTGCTCTCAGTCGAAACAAGCTTCAACCTCAATATAAAAAAGGACGAGGGCAAAATTGAATTGTTCGGAACAAAGGCGGGTGCAAAAATCGACCCCGAGCTGGAGCTTTACACCGAAGCGAATGACTATCTAGCCAATGTTTCGCTCGCGGCTCCAACTGCTCTTGACTTCAACGGGCTGTTTGATAATGAAATAAATCACTTTGTTGATTGTATAGTGAATAATTCCCCCTGTCTGTCACCCGCTGTCGACGGTGTCGAGATTATGAAAATACTTGATGCCATTTACCGGTCTGCAGACACCGGCCGCGAAGTAATAATCAATAACGGAGAGTTAAAACCATGAAAATTGCTGTAAGCTCATATAGCTTTTCTGCTCTATGGATCCCGACCCGGGATCAGGCTTTTTCAAATCGAGAGGCGGCAAATATCTTCGAGTCACAATCATATGTCACGGAGATGTGCCGGTAAAGCAATGCCTCCGAGCATTGCATAATGCAGGATATGACGGCGTTGTGTCCATTGAATTCGAGAGCCTGGGGACCCCTTGACAGGCATTGAAATAGGGCTTTCAAGCCTCCGACGCTATATAATACTATTTTATTTATAAACATAGATAATATCCAAGTCCGTTGTATATCTTCTTATTATGATATTTCTATATATTTATTTTAAGGTTACCTCTAATAACCCGTTTTGAACGGATTCCGAGCTGAATTTTTGTCGGACAAGGAAAGCCGACGAAGCAAGGCTTTCAGCCTTACAAGGAGGCTTGACGCCGTCCGGCGGAAATTATGCCGGAATACGCCGGAAGGGGTTTTTAGAGGTGACCTTAAATTAGTATAAGCGAGTTATAATAAAAACGGCACCTGTGCCATTTCTTCTCATCATACTACCTGCTCGGTTATGATTCAAGAGTGTTCACATGATATCGACTCGTTTGACCTTGAGTTTTTACAGCATGACCTTCTTGATATTATGCGCAAGATGATACCCGATTTTGCCGAGGAGCATCAGTACCGTCATCCGGGTCCGTTACACGCAAAATTCGGACGCTTTGTCAACGAACCGGGCGATTTTACGAGCATGAATACAGACGGTCATCTTCGCTCGGTGTTTTTCGGAAGAAGCGAAACCATGGCGATAAAAGACGGCGAGCTTGACGGCGGAGAGTTTGCGCACATTTATTTTGTGGACTGGGACCATGTACGTGCACGTCACAGACAGCTCAATATAACCGTTATGGGAACCACCGATAATGTTGGCGACCGAAAATGGAACAACGGCGAAGTCATAAATACGCTTCGTAAGTTTACCGACGAGGAAAAAGCCGACGATGTCCACTACACCCTCCAACAGAGAAGATAAAAAAATGGATAATATAAATATCGACATCACACTGCAAGAGCGCCGCAGCAGAATACTGGAGATGTTACACAACAGCGGCAAGGTCAGAGTAAACGAACTGAGTGCGCTTTTTAAGGTCTCTGAAGTCAGTATACGAAACGACCTTACCGAGCTTGAAAATCAGGGGTTGCTTTCCCGTGTACACGGCGGTGCGGTAAGCTCTTATAATTCCTATTATAATATGAGCCTTGCCCAGCGCTCCAACACAAACAGGAAGGAAAAAGAGGAAATAGCCGTAAAAATTTCCGACATGATACACGACAATCAGTCGGTTATGATGAACGCGGGCACCACAACCCTTGCCGTTATGAATAAGCTGACTCGTAAGAGCGGTATCACCATTATTACAAATTCCATCGTTCTGGCACTTGAGGGTGCAAAACATAAGAACTTGAACATTATTCTTCTTGGCGGAGATGTTGATTATGAGTATCAGTTCGTATACGGTACCATAGCCCTAAAGCAGCTTAATGAATTTTATGTAGATAATTTGATACTATCGGCAGATGGCATTGATGCCGAAAACGGAATATCGACCTATTATTATCAGGAGGCGGAAATTTGCCGTCAAATGATAAAGCAGTCAAAAACGGTAATTGCCGCATTAGATTACACCAAGATAGGCAGAATGACATTGCGAAGTATCGCAGATGCCGGCAGCGTAAACTATGTTGTTACAAATGCCAATGCCTCTGAACAGGTTCTAAATGAATTGAAAGACAAGGGTATAAATATTGTAATTGCCTAAGCATTGACTCTGATAGGAGTTCGAATGCTAAAAATGGGAGGGGATTTTATGAAGGATAAATCTCTGCTTATGGCAGTAGAATCACTGAAAATTGAGCAGAAGGCGGTGGCAGATGTATTAAGCCATCTTGACCGCAAGGCCTTCGCAGAAGCTGTTGATATACTTTCAGGATGCAGCAGGATAATCACTTCTGCCAGCGGATCATCGGGTATCGCTACCAAAAAGTTTGCACATACCCTTTGCTGTATTGAACGGCCGGCGCAGTTCCTTTCGCCGTGTGAGGCCCTTCACGGGGGGCTTGGTGCAATACAGTCAGGTGATGCAGTTGTGGTAGTATCACGAGGAGGAAAGACCTCCGAGCTGCTGCCTGTGCTTCATGTTGCGAAAAAAAAAGGTGCAGTCGTTATTGGAGTAACCGAAAATATGAGCTCGCCTGTATACGAGCTCTCCGATATAGTGCTTGCTATGTATATTGAAAAAGAGAGCGATAAATATAATATGCAGGCAACGTCGAGCTTTGTTTCCACAATAGCTTTGTTTGATGCTCTCATTTGCGCCGTTATGGAAGAGACTGACTACCGTATGGAGCAATTTGCTCTTATTCATCCGGGGCTTTTGTTATATGTATGTATGCATGCCAACTGGAAACACTAATTTAAATTGGTGAAACAATGCCCTATAAACCCAAGCGTCCTTGTTCTTATACCAGCTGCGGTCGGCTTGCTGAACGAGAGCAATACTGTAGCGAGCATCATAAGGCAATGGACAAACACTACAACAAATATCAACGCGATCCTTTATCCAACAAACGCTACGGCAGGGCTTGGAAACGCATCCGTGACCGCTACATCAAGTTGCATCCTGTGTGCGAGGGGTGCGAGAAACAAGGCAGACTAACCCCTGCCGAGGAAGTCCACCACATCCTCCCGCTGTCCAAAGGCGGCGGTAATGGAACGAGTAATCTCATGGCACTATGCAAATCCTGTCACTCCAGCATCACCGCAGAGAGTGGCGACCGGTGGAATAAGAATAACACCTTGTAGTTAAGAGATACTAATTCCGAGGTGAAAAATATGGCAAAGCAAGGTATGAAAAGAATCGACCCAAGAGAACCAAAGAAAACTCAGAGCAATCACAAAATGAATATCCCAAAAAACGATGTAGCTCCCGTTTCTGAAATTCAAGGGAAAGCTAAAAGCGGGAAGGAAAAAGTAAAGCCTGAATAAAACAAAGCAAGCAATTGTCAAAAGGCATCTGTTCACATGAACGGGTGCTTTTTTCATGCTGGGGTACCAATCAAGGTGACCGGTGGGGGCGGTCAAATCTCTAAAACCTTTTAAAATGAAATCACCAAAGCGATAGGCTTATTACCGGACTCTGCATCCGGCATATGTTCGAAGATGATGACTCTTTTACCAAGGATGGTATCATCACTATCATTGTGATTTCGCTCTCGGCATCCATCATGCCAATAACTCTGATATGGTTCATATGTTTTCCCTCCAATCTTATAGAATCGGTGTCTGGATAGTGGCAGTGGTGGCAGTGCCGGTGGCAGACATTTTCACAACTGCCACCGCCTAAAGCCAGTTATACCAAGGGTTATAGCGGTTTAGTAATAGTAATTGAGAGCCTGCAACGGAGTGTCATATGCACTCCGACATATTTACCGGCTCAAGCCGGAATACTGGCAAAAGCCGCTGCCGATGACAGGATGGTAAAAAAATGTCTTATATCATATTCTAATTATAATGTCTTATACCGGTCTGTTACGGATATAGCCCGAACAACTTAAGAAGCTTCTGCCAAAAGGTCAGCTTAATAGGCGCCGTGACGGCGTTCTCAATAGTTTCTATTATTTCAATTGGATCGGTCTTTAGTACAAATTGCACAGCGGTCACGCTCGTATTTTTTTCCGAAACAAACGATACAGGGGTAAAATCGGATTTATCATATTGACTGATTATCTCATCAATTTCGAGCTTGGTTTTTTGGGGTAAGTCGTTCACTGCTTCGTTTAATTTGCTTGTGCCTCCATGCAAGAAGGAAGCTCCGGTGTCTAATTCACCCATACCGCTTGCAAGAGACTTAAGACCTGTATTCACTTCACCGTATCCTTCTGCAAGGCTGTTAACACCACCGGCATATTCGCTAAGACCGGCATGAAACAGACTGTATTTTTCTGCAATCTCAAAGAGACCTTCTTCAAGTTGTCTGACTTTCTCGACAATATCCGTCTCACTCATTACCCGCTCTATTTCAGTTGATAATCCCGAAAGTGTTCCTTCGATTGTGCTAATTGAACCGCTCATTTGGTCTAGATTACCGGCAACCGAAGCGAAAGCATCTTGAACCACGCCATAAGTGCCTTTCACCGTTTTCGACGATGCATAATAAGCCATGAGCCGGTCAACTGTATCGGTTAACGCATTATCACCCGATACTGCTGCATATAGTCCGGAAGGATCAATATCGGTGTTAGGAATTGACGACATGGCTAAATCAAGCGCAGAATAAGCAGAAGCAAATCCATCTTTTAATTGTTGTATTCCACCATTAATACTGGTTAATCCATCAGCAAGCTGATTTAATCCACCGGGTAGTGCATTAATATCACCTAAATCAGATTCCCCAACACCTTCATCAAGCGCTTCCGCTATTTTAATTAAAGCTGCATTGATTTGAGTGGATGCGTTCAACAGTTCATTTGAATTTCCGCTTAATTCTGATAGTCCATCTGAAAAATCAGATGAGCCGCCGGACAGTTTATTCGCGCCTGATGAGGATTGTGTAATACCCTCGGACAGTTTTTTAACACCCTCGTTTAAATTACTTACAGCGTCAGTCAAACTGGTCATATCTTCGATTAGGTTCTGGGTGTCCGGCATTTCAATCATCATAACAAGTGGCATAGCAGTTATTTCAATGCAATTCATTGCAAAATCTTCTACATTCGCTGAGACCGTGATACTTGCATCCTTTCCCGGTAAGACAGAATGAGCGATCACCTTGTTTTTGCCTGCACCGGCTATCGTAGCATTAGGAGATAAAATATCCGCGCACTTTTCTGTATCCAGCGTGAGCGATATTTGGAGCATGTAGTTTTCATAGAATACTGAATTAACCGCTTTGTTTTGTGTAACAGATATTGCGATTTTTAGAGCACCGGCTTTACCTGCAAGCTCGGAAGCGGAAATTTCTTTGCTGTCCAATTTATATCGAATGTCTATGTTCCAAGGCAACGCCTTTGACTGAAGGGTCCCTTGATAATAAAACCGAGCATCAGCAGAGTTAACTGTAATTCTATCTCCGCTTTTATTTAGCTTTTCTGAGGTAGTCATATTGCTTACTTCATTGTAATTACCGTAATCGGTAATCATACCGCCCTTAAAGCTGTTAACCACATAAATACTCTGTACGCTTCCATCCGATGCTAATAATCCGTATACCGCTTCTTCTTTTTGCGTAGGTGTTCCCGTAGCAGAGACAGGAGCGGTTAAAGTAAGTATAAGCAGGGCAGCTATAAATACTGATAGAAACTTTTTCATTTCAAATTCACCTCTATTAGTTATTTTTTGAGTTTTTTGTGCGTAATACTAATATCCGACTAAAAGATTGATAAAATTTCCGAGTATTTTTTGTGTCGGGCAAGGCCGACGACGCAAGCGGGCTGGCGCCCGGCAAGGAGGAGAACGAAACCCGGCGCAAAAAAGACCGGAAAGATGTTAAGATTTTAGTCGGATATTAGTATAAGTTGAAACCGTTTTTTAGCGTTGTTTTTTCTATAACCTTATCAAAAAGGATGAGCAGTGTCGGTAACACAAAGACAACCATTGCAAAAGAAAGCAGCGTTCCTCTACCAAGCAGAGTACCTAACTCTGATACAATCGGGTTACCGGATGTCGCAGCAAGGGTGAATCCCCCCGCAGCAAGTATGCTGGCTGATACGAGAATAGCTGAAAGGTTATCGGTAAGCGTTTTATGCATTGCTTCTTTTTTCGGCAAGTTTTTACGATCCGCTAAATAGTGATTGGTCAGTAAGATGGCATAATCCACCGTGGCACCAAGTTGCACCGTACTGATAATGAGATATCCTATAAAGCTCAATGTGTTATCTGTGAAGTAAGCAAATGAAAGGTTTATCCAAATCGCTGTTTCAATTGAAAATACCAGCAATATAGGAACCGCGAGTGAGCGAAATGCTATAAGTATTACGACGAAAATACCGATTATCGCTACCAGGTTGACAATTCTTGTGTCTATTTCAACGACATTTTTCATGTCATAAAGTGTTGCGCTCTGACCGGTTAAATAGTATGAGTCATAATGATTTTCAGCTGCATCTAACACAGAGTGTACTGTATTAAAAGTTTGTTCCCCTTCCTCAGGCATAGATGTATATAATATAATTCGCGCGTAGTTCTCGGAGTAAAATTGGTTGACAGTATCTTTGGGAACATATTGGGGTGGTATTTCAGCGCCGACCGCCGTTACAAATGAAACTACACTCGTGATATTTGAAATTGAAGAAAGCTCATCACAAAGCTCAGCTTCTTTCCCTGATATTTCTTTAGGCACCAAAAGCACCAGCAAGTTTTCTTTGCCAAAGGTTTCTTCAATCAATGCCGCGTCTTTTCCAACGCGGGAACCTTCGATTGAACCTCCTGTTCCGTATAGAAAAGAAGTACTTGACTGTGCGATAAAGCAAGGTATTACCGCAATAAGTGCTAATATAAGGAATGGTATTCTGAGTTTTGAAATTCCTTTGCTGACCTTACTGAAACCGGGGACAAAACTTTTATGTCTTGTTTTATCAAGCAATTTGTAGCTGACAAGAGTTAATGCAGGCAGAAAAACCATTACTGATAAGAAACTCAACACAACACCTTTACCTAAATGAAAGCCCAAATCTGATCCGATGCCAAACCGCATAAACATCAAAGCTGAAAACCCAATTATCGTTGTCGCGGCACTGGCTGCAACTGTAGGCAACGACCGTTTCATAGCAAGCTGCATAGCTTCATTCGGTTCGTGGGATGAGCGGTACTCATAAAAGCTATGAAGTAAAAAGATAGCATAATCCATAGAAACAGCAAGCTGCAATATCGGAGTTACAGTTTGTGTTATATAAGATATTTCATCAGAAAAAGCAGTGGTGCCCATATTTATAACCACAGCGACACCAATGGTAATTAAGAACAATAAAGGCTCAAGCCACGATGTTGTTGAAAGGATGAGGATAATCAAAACAATCGGGATTACATATGCCATGGCAGAAAAGACCTCGGACTCAGTCATGGACTGAAATGCTGATGAATTGGCAGCATCACCACCAACAGCGCCGTTATCTCCGATTAAATCATAGATTGCATTCACTGTATCAAGCTCTTGACCGCTTTTAATTGATATGCTTAACAAAGCATTGCCGTCTTTATAGTAGTTTTCGGTTATAGAATTATCTAAAAATTCAAGCGGAGTGGTAATAAGATTATCCTTGCCGATTACATTGTCCAACCAACTAACAGAGGACACCCCCGAAATTGCAGAAAGACTTTTCTTATACTCAAGGGCTTCTTGTATGGTGATATTTTCGAGCATAACTCTCGCGTTAGGCGCGTCACCTGCAAATTCCTCCTCTATTATAGAAATAGCCACTGTTGACTGCGCATCTTTTGGCAGATAATCCACCATATCATAGTTGACACTAACACGAGTGGAAAGCAGCGTTCCGGCTGCTGCTAATATAAAAAATATAATAAGCACGGATTTTTTGTGTTTTACAACCAGTTGTATTAG
The DNA here is from genome assembly GCA_028683785.1 of Oscillospiraceae bacterium. Classification (GTDB taxonomy): domain Bacteria; phylum Bacillota; class Clostridia; order Oscillospirales; family Acutalibacteraceae; genus Avimonas. Next base: position 9,865 of record JAQUHC010000030.1, on the reverse strand, counting down.
CCTTTTCACCTTGTTTCCCCCTCAAAAACGAATTTTGTTATAGATTAATAAACATTTAATCAAACAAAGTGTTGAATATAAATCACATATATATTATAATATCAGATAGATATTAAAACAACAATCAGATTATTATTAGATGATAGTTGGCAAACACATGATAAAAATATGTTTAGAAAACGACATGTTCAAAAAAAACAGCCACTTATGGGCAGAATGGATATTAAAATGATTACTAAAAAAGAGGATAGGCGAGTCAAATACACAAAGATGGTGCTCAAGGATAGCTTTATAACCCTTCTAGAGAAAAAGGATATATCGAAAATCTCTATTAAGGAATTATGCGAAGATGCAGATGTCAACCGTGCAACTTTTTACGCCCATTACAACGACCAATACGACTTTATGAACCAAATTCAAGATGAGCTGCTTGAGAATGTGGAAAACCATCTTTCTGCTTTTGCACAAAACGATCTGCCCAATCCAATTGTAGATATGGTTGAGCAGATATTTGAATACATAAAGGAAAATGCGCGTATTTGCAAGCTTCTGCTTAGCGATCGTGGAGATTTGAACTTTCAAAAGCGTGTATTTATGCTCGTATATAAAAATATTATAAATAACATTATAAGTAATGGTTCAGTTTCAAAAGAAGATGCTGAATATATCCATGCTTTTACCCTTACGGGTTGTATAGGGGTTATTCAAAAATGGCTCAATGATGATATGGAAAAGTCACCGCGCTTCATTGCGTCAACTATTTTAAAACTAACTACGGCATATCAAGATTTGTACCAATCTTCTAAGACTGATACTAATTTAAAATAAATATATAGAAATATCATAATAAGAAGATATACAACGGACGTGGATATTATCTATGTTTATAAATTAAATTAGTATTAACTATTGATAGCAGAGAATTTGACATAAGAAAGGTTACCGTAGCTGATCATTGTATCAACTACGGTAACAGATTTTTTGATCTAACGCTACTTGACACAATGCAACAAATTTTTGGCGTGTGTTGCATTGTCATCGACTTTTGCTGCTGCAGATGCTGAATTACCGGAAGAAATTTCTCAATGTTTTTGCAGACGAGTTATAGGAAGAAACCCTACGTTTTTCGATTATTAGTTCGGCTGCATAACACCAGCGAAAACAAGCCATGCCAGAACCGTTTTAGCTACTAGGCTAAGGACTATGTATGTTTTTTCGCCATATAAATAGTTCTTCCATTTCCCGATTTTTTTGTACTGCAGGATCATATTGATCGGGAAACAGTTAAAGAAAAAGAAATAAGAAGCAAAAATAGCATAAGCAAACCATGGGACTTTACTTAAATCGGCATTTCCGAATGTGTACATCGTCACGACGATCCATGGGCCGATTCCGGCTATACTGCCGAAAACAAAGGATGTCCAATCGGTCTTCGCGGTAAACTGGTTTATTTTTTCCATCAGTAGTCCAAATAGGTTCATAGTTGCGTTTAAAATGAAAAGTGCAATTAAAAGACCGATATCATACACACCGAACAAAAGCGCGATCAATGTGATCATCAATGAAGAACTCAAGGAATATTCATACCAACGGAAAGGATTCATACCCTTTGCAAGATTACGGTTGTATACTTCGTTGAATTTCGGCGCGGAAATAATAAAATGGAATAAAGCAGACAAGAAAAGAAACATTGAGACACATACTGCAAAAGGAACTTCACCGATCTGTTGGTTATCAGTTACAAGTCTCTTTGCTACCGTGTCGAACTTAAGAAAATTGGATTGGATAGGTATAACGAAACTGCTGAATTTCTCAACAAACAGCCCCAGATAAAGCATGAAACATGCCTGGACAAAATGCAGAGTCCCCATGATAAGATTGAACTTCCGAATTGACTTGAAATTGATGTCTTTTTCCATACTAAAACCTCTTCTCCACTTGTTTTTATTATACTTCTTAATCCGACAAATAATAATTATCACATTCATGATTGCATTGTGTACAGTTGCCGCAGCAGTCTTTGCCGCTTTTTTTACGTCTTACAATAGCAAAAACAGCCGCGGCAACAATTACAGCAATTACGATGATTAGTATGATATCCCAAATATTTATTTTACACCACCCCGACTAACAAACCGATAAGTTTTACAAGGAATGCAGCGATCCAGGCAATCAGGCACTGCCAAACAACGACACCTGCTGCCCATTTCACGCCAAGTTCACGATGATCTACTTCATAATTATTCCATCTGTGAACGCATCACGGATGATTACCATGCAGTCGTTTACGCCTCTGCAAAGCAATGGTCCCCTTTATTTTCCAGCGCTCCCTGCGGTCTCCCGCCCCTGATCCGGGCTCGCCGGCGCCGCATAGGGGATATACTGGCCGAAGGAGGTGTTATCCCAAGGGCGGCCGCAGATTTTGGCGGAGCGCACCAGCATCTCCCGGACGTCGCCGGGGAGGATAACGGACAGCAGGGGGAAAAGGGTGCGGCTGCTATTTGCGGGGGGTTCTGACTATAAGATTTAAAAAATCAACTGCAAAAAGCCAGTGCGGCATCTGCCGCAGAAGCGGCGTCGGGAGTATAGCAATCTGCTCCGATAGAGTCGCAAAAGCTCTGAGTAACAGGTGCGCCGCCAACCATGACTTTTACCTTATCACGTATGCCCTTTTCCACGGCAGCTTCAACTTCGTTTTTCATCTCTCCCATGATTATATTGTATTTGGTTTGTCGCTTATATTATAGGAATGTTTTTTGCCTTTTTGCACTTTATTTCATAACAAAGTAGTGTTGCCACGGCTACTTCTGTATTTCATTGGAGATACGCCGGTAGCCTTTTTGAACACCCTTGTAAAATAGCTTTGATCCTCAAATCCGCAAATTGATGCTATATCTACAAGGCTCACCGCATTGTCCAAAAGATACATCTTGCTTTTTTCAATGCGAACCCTGTTTATATATGAGAACAGGCTTTCTCCCGTTTCCTCTTTAAAAATACTGCTTAAATAGGATCGGCTTAAATATACATGACGGGCAATATCGTCCAAGGATATTTTTTGGTTATAATTGGCTTTTACGTATTCCATTACCTTATAAACTACATTGGAATGCTTAACTTGAGCAAAGTCGAAGGAATAAGCAATAAAACGATGCATGATTCCGTTAAGCCATACGCTTAATTCTTCAAGTGAAGAAAACTGCTCTATTTCTTGAATATAGTTGGTGTTGAACAGGAACACTTCGCGAATATCAGCCCCCGCATCAATGGTGGCGCGTGACAATACGACCACCAACTCGACCACCCGCGTTTTTATAGCGGATAAATCAAAATTGTTTGAGCAGTATATATGCCCCAACAGCTCGTTGAGCATCTCCTGTGCACCGCTTTTGTCGTGACTGCATATGAGGTTGTGTAACTTTTTCTCGGTTTCAATTGGATATACAGGGGTTGTATCTCCCTCTAACATTTTATCCTGTGCGGAATAAATAGCATTTAAAAGCTTTTCTTGTTGATAAATAAATCCGCCTACCCTGCTGTGTGGAAGACCTGCGGCATAAGCGGTAACAGCCGATAAAATCGCCGCTAAATCGGTCACCTTTGCAGTGGTCATCATAGGTAGGTTGACAGCTTTGCTATGCATGCTATCTGTCATTTCATTCAACACATCGTTGCAATCCCCCATTAATAGGGGGCCCATTATCATTCCGCCCACCATATTTCCGGTATCATCCGATACTGAAGATGCCGTAAAAACAAGCCCTAACGGACAATAGTAAATATATTGACCGTTCCAGCGATATGCTTCATTGCATCCGTAAAGGTGGGTGTTAAGCTCGTTGCAGCGTGAGCAGGTGCACTCCTCACAAAAACGATGAGTATTACTTGAATATAAAAATACTCTTTTTATAGTGCTTAAAACGCAACCTGACACACCGCTTATTTCGGATAAGTGCTTAGCATGCTCTTTACAGCGTTTTAGCAGATCTCCCTTCATTTCAAGTTCTCTCCTTTAAACAAGTCTCATAGGGGAACAGCACGTATTTTCGTCCGGTCATAAGTTGCTTTAACACGGTGAAAGGGCGGACAAATTAAAAACTCTTTGTCGTTCCATGTACCGTCGGTCATGGAACGTATCAATCGGTTATCTCCCTGTAGCTCAACATATTCCCAGTTATTTTCCTGTGCGATACGCTGTGCAAGCAGGTGATAATCACGACAATCATAAACCGAAGAGCCTATATACCCGCAGGTGTTGTAATTGTTTGCCCAGAGCTTATCCTGCTCCGTTAAGTACTCTGCGTTGTCCTCTCCGTACAGCTCGATATATTCATCGTACCTCTTTTTAAGCATTTCCTTAGACGGTACAAAGGCCGTTTCAATCCATCCGTTGTTAAGCCAATATGTGCCGTTATATTTATTAAACAATTCAAGATATCGCTTTTGAGATCCCAAAAACAGAGCAATACAATCATCGGTTTTCGGAATTATCAAAGGTGTATCACGGCTTTCAATACCCACTATTCCGTTTGAGCAAAGCCCGTACCCCAAAACTATATAATCCGGCCAGTGTTTAATCATTTGCTTTTCTTTTTGCAAATGCATGTCATCTAACGATTCTTTAAGCATCTGTCTCAGCTTTTCGGGTGTGTCGTGAAGCCCCTGAGGAAGCCATGTAATGTCAACTGTATGAGGGCTTTGAGAGGCATAGTAGCTTAACTCCCTTGTTAAAACCCTACAAGCTATAATATGTATGCGCATGATTATTATCATTCCTGTCATTAACTGCTCTTAAAAACAGTATACCAAAATTTATAATATCTTGCTATTCAATTTTTAATAATTATTGTATTATAGGTTTAGTGGTTATTGGAAGGCGGCATCGTATAAATGAAGAATTTATAAAAAACGGGAAGGTCATATCGGGGAACCCCAAACTGCTTGTTGATATTGGCACCAACGGAGAAATGGCGCTTGCGACAAATGACAGGCTCTGGTGTTGCTCCACAGCGGCAGGCCCCGCCTTTGAGGGCGCCGGTATACATAACGGCATGCCGGCTCGAACAGGTGCAATATATCAGGCTAAACTTGATAATAACAATATCACCTGCATGGTTTTAGGGGATACACAAGCCACCGGAATATGTGGTTCGGGATTGCTTGATGCAGTATCTGTCATGTGCGAAACAGGAGTTTTTGATGAAAAGCATATAATCATCCTATTCAACAGACAAAATATATTCATCAAAATCTCTGCTCGCTTCCTTTAAAGCAGATAACATGGGCAGTCCCTTTCCTGCAAGAACGACAAGCTTGTTGAGGGTTTCGGCTTTTTTGTTCCAAGGTGTAATCTTTACATCATCTCCTACGGCGTCAACAAAAAACACGCCCTCCTGTAACTGTACAAATCCCTTTATGCGATATGATGCAGGTGCAACGCTCATCAGGAATTTCTGTAATTTATCTTTGGTGATGGTATTGTTTATAACAATTATACGGCTTTGCAGGGATATGTCTTTGACATGATAAGATACCCCCTTAGTCGCCGTGGGCATCTTGTCAAGCGACCGCAACCACTCCGGTTGTATTTTGCCGTAACTTGTCATATATACGGGCACATCGGGCCGGCGATTTTTTATAATATCCATGGTTCTTTGTTTTTGCCCGTCGCTTGCCATATCGGTTTTATTGACTATGACAACATTGCATACATCAAGCTGTTTCCCGCATACCATAGCAGTCGCATATACTTTTTCAAACCTTACGGCATCTGCAATACACAAACAACCTTGATAATCAATAAGGTCGGCTTTGGGATGCTCACTGAACAGTGTATTTACACGTGTTGGGTCGGACAGCCCCGATGTTTCAACTAATATGGTATCGGGGCTGTCATCTAATAAGCGTGAAAGGGCATCAGAAAATTGCTCCACCCGGCAAGCACAGAAAATAGAACCGCTGTGCACCTCTTCCATGGCCGCACCCAAATCTGATAACAGCTTACTGTCTACACTCTCCTTGCCGAATTCGTTCACTAAAACAGCAAGCTTTTCGTCTTGAAACTCCCGTGCAAGCTCCTTCAAAAAGGTGGTTTTTCCCGCACCCAAAAATCCTGTAATAACATATAGCTTTGTCATCCCGAATCATCCTTTGCTTGCAGTTGAAGCAATTGCCTCATCAATGGCGGCCTCTAACTCCTCGCGCCTTGGGATAAGTGACGAAAATTTGAGCTGTCCGTTCAAGTACAAAGACGGCAAGTGCTTTATTCCCATCTTCTTACACCTTGCTATATTCTCTTTAATAGTATATTTATACTCCACAACATCAATGGTATCCCCGTAAAATTCCTTGGCCGCATTCGCCGCGCCCATCATATAGGTGCATGCGGCACAGGTGGCAGAATCGAGAGTAAAAACCTCCAGCAATGGTTTTGAAAGCATATTATAATCGGGCAATTCAACATCGATATCGTCTTGGATCGACACATAATTTTTCAGCATTTCTCGTACTTTATCGGTCTGCCACACCGCCTGTGACACCGCAACTGTGTTTTCCACAGGGACGGCAAAGGGCATATCACATCCCGGCGCAACAATAAAGTTATCGATATCGGTTAAACCGTCGAGCATATCCACAACATATTTCATGTTATCTTGCTGGGTTCCGTGAAGCATTATTGATGTCAACGGGATATTGCCGCCCAACGCAATGTTATAACGGTCGGTAATAACTTTTGCTTCTACAATATTTACATTTTCATCGACGAACACAGAATCGGGGTTAGTTTTGCACATAACCTCGATATTTCTTGTTGCATCACCGCATACAAAGAATGAAGACAACCTGTCCCTTTCACGAATATAATCAAAAAGCATATTAAACGGCTTTGATAAAAACTCCTCGAAATGAGCGGCTGAAACCTGCGACACTAACGGGTCGACAACCGCTATAATATCCATTCCCGCATCCGTGTACAGCTCCGTCATGCGTTTGCCAACATCCACACAATAATCCAATAAGCTATGTACAAAATCCTCGTCGTCGAACATATCCATAAAAATATCATTGCCGCGAAGATGAGATGCAAGGGTAAACGGGCCGCAAATCAACCCGTACAGCGCGGTTGTTTCGCCTACGGCTGTTTTCATTCTCCGCATAACATCCAAAATCATGGGTAGCCGTCCGTCATCGGCAGTGGGCAGAGTACAGCGACAGGGAACTGCCGGATTATCCTCCAAAGGATGTGAGCTTACCGATGGAGGCCCGTCCTTTGTCCATAAAAGCTGGCATCCTAATATCTCTGCCTCAAGCTGCAAATCAAAAACCACAGGCTGACCGCACGGACGGTACAGTTTGTTGACCTCCATCAGTGAGGCAAACAGCTTATCACCGTCGGTCAATACCTCTGTTGCGTCATATCCCGCAAGTGTTCCGGCATGAACTCCGGCAAAAGGCACCCACGGTACCTGCTTTGTTTTTTTGTGGTTCAGTGCATCCAATATTAAATCTTTAGGCTGTATCATAAATATTGCTCCTTGTATCTAAAAATAAAACCCGCCCCGTATAGAGACGAGTGTAACAGACACCGTGGTACCACCCTTATTCGGGCTGCTTGTGTCAATGAAATGCCTGCTGAAACAAATTCGGGCAGGTTGACGCGGATGGCTGCCTGATTCTTCGTTGCCAATATGTTGCAATAATCTTATATGCGAAGAAGCTGTCAGCCTTATATCATTTCTTTGTAAAACCTATCTACTGTGTTAAAAAACGCGTCAATATTTTCCCATTTAGCGAGGGGAGGGATATCACATCCGGATGAAATCACAAAATTAGAATACTTAGTACAGTCTTTTAATAAGCTTAGTGTTTCTTCGCTGATGGAATCAACTGTTCCGTTTCTAAATTGTTTTGCGGGGGATATATTTCCCATTGCAACTACATTCTCCGGAATGCGCGGCATCATATCGCGCATATCAATCGCGTCTCCGAAGTGATAAGCAGAGCAATTTGTCCCTAAAACAGATTCTATCATTTGTATTGTTGCGCCGCCGCAATTATGATATACAACAGCAAAAAAATCATCTTTTACCGCATCAACAATTTTTTTAACATACGCAGATGAAAACTCCTCTGCTAAAGCAGGAGATAAAAGTCCCGCAAGCGGTTCTGCTATAATCACACCATTTGCACCAACTGCCTTATAGGACTTGCAGTATTCAATAATAAATTCGGTGCCCTTTTCTAAAAGCGTATGTACCATGTCAGGAGCATCATAGCAATTAATCATTGCTTCGGAAACATCCATTAAACGGCCTGCCAAGGAAAAGGGGCCGATAGCACCTGCAAATACCGGCTTATCTTTAATAATATCTTTCGCCTGTTTAATTGCCTCGATATAAATACCGGTTCTTCCGCTGCCTACTTTCGGTACTTCTAACGCTTCTGCTTCCTTTTGGTATGTAATGATTCCACCGATTACCGTAGGGACCTCATCGTCAAAAAACTTAATTTTTGAGCCAAAACATTCGGCTTCAACCGACAAATCCATCATGCTTACCGAAGCCGCAGAATTAACTTTGTCAGAAATTAATCTCATACCGTTAGCTTGGTTTTTACTATCTGAAATAAGGTCAACAACACTAATATTAAGAAGCTGAATTGAAGGAAAAAATAAAATTGGCATTGCTTTTTTTTCTTCAAATGCTATCATCTGCGAAAACCAATTTGTCATGTTCACAATACATACCACCTTCTATATTTATGATACAATTATAGGATATTGATAAAACAAATGATTGAAACATGTTTTGCTTTTTGTAAATATTTTTTGATAAAATAAAAAACGGTAGTTGCCGTTCAAACTGTAACTGTTAAACTAAAAGGGGCCAAAAATGGCAAACAGAAATCCCCTACCTAAACGGCATTTTCTAAGCCGCTAAGCAATAGATTTAATAAACTGATACTAAATCCAACTATAACTATTCCATAATTATCGCTCATGGCGCGTTCTTCCTATACTAATTTAATTTAAATTAGTATTATACTTATTTAATTTAAATTAGTATTATACTTATTTAATTTATAAACATAGATAATATCCTCGTCCGTTGTATATCTTCTTATTATGATATTTCTATATATCTACTTTAAATTAGTATTAGGAACGCATCGCTCTATTCTGGAATGTTTTAGAATGGATTTAGTATGATATTGTATTGTTGTTTTACCTACACGCCTTGTTCCGGTAAGGACTGCAGTTCTTCTGATATCGGTTTGTTCAAGACGCTTCATAGCCTCAAAATATGCAAATCTTTTATAATCTTTCGTAAAGCTTGGATGCACCGCTCCTGTTTTCCACCATGGGTTAAATGCAGCCAGTACTTTTAAAATACCTTCTTTGGTTGTGATTGCCATCCATCTCACCTCTTGCAAAGAATTATATCAATTACTTTTATGTTTATGTGCCTCCTGATTGTCTGAACCGTCATCCCAAACTTTTAGTCTTGCAAAAACCATGACACGGGAGGTTGTCGGCAATAAACTTAAGGGCACCATAAAAGTCGGTGTCATAAACGAAGTAGGAAAACAAGGCGGATTTGCGGACTAGATCATTAATTGTTAATCTCTTGTGTTTTTTACGCCAGACTTGAACCGCCAAATTTCACCTTTTGATAGCAGAGTTTTGGCATAAAAATAAGTTACCGCAGCTGATGATTGTATCAACTACAGTAACAGATTTGTAAAGAGATTCCTGTAAGAAGCTAAAATTCTGAGTTTGCATAAAAAAGGGATACTCCCTACAATTAAAGTACAAGCAGGGTCAAAGCCCTAATAATACGTACGCTGAGATTGAAGGGAGTATCTA
>JAQUHC010000029.1 GCA_028683785.1 Oscillospiraceae bacterium | reverse complement strand
GGTATTGATTACCGCTTTGCGGAAAGGCTTTTGCTCGAAGCTGATCTTCACCATATAGACGGTCAAATCCAAGCCAAAGTGAGCGCAAGCCATGGCAAGTGCAGTGCCCCACTGTCCGGCGCCCGTTTCGGTTGTCAAACTGGTCAGTCCCTGTTTTTTTGCATAATAGACCTGGGCAGCGGCTGAATTCAATTTGTGTGAACCGGAAGTGTTGTTGCCCTCAAATTTGTAATAAATTTTCGCCGGAGTATCCAACGCCTTCTCGAGATTATAGGCACGTATCAGAGGAGACGGGCGGAATATTTTATAAAAATTTCTTATTTCCTCCGGTATGTCGATATAGCGATCTGTGGTATTCAATTCCTGAGCACAGAGCTCATCACAAAAAACCGGAAGTAAATCCTCTTTAACCACAGGCTTGCGGGTTCCGGGATGCAAATAGGGAGCGTGTTGTTCCTTCATATCTGCACGAATATTATACCATTGTCTGGGCATCTCCTCTTCTGTCAGGTAAATGCGATACGGACTTGAATTCATAAATGTTGCTCCTTTCATACTGTTTTTTAGTATTTGTCGGTTAGGTTATACCGATAAAATAAAAAAGCCCTGCCCCGAGAAACGGGACAAGAGCATAAAATCTCCTGCGATACCACCCAAATTCGTTCGTATTACACGAACGCACTTTATCCGCGCACCGACATGCACGCTCCCATGATAACGGGTGGAGTTCCCGTCTCACCTAATCCGTAATATAACGGAATCAGATCGCCCTCGTAAGTCCATTCGTCATGATGGTCCATACCGCAATTCCACCGCCTGCGGTTCTCTATAAATGCCTTATCATGCATACTAATCTTACTCATTGGTTTATTTATAGGTTTTCACCATTATATTCTGTAATTACACGATTGTCAATATTATTCTGTAATTTATTTGAAATATTATTTATTTAAATCAAGCTTCCAGATCCTTACGGGCTTTGCGTGCCGTTTTGGTATTATACATCAGCTTGTCAATGTGAGAAAGGAATTGTTGCGCCGAGCATTCGGAATCATAGTCATATATATCGTAGCCCATACTAAATTCAATCCTATACTGAAGCTCGCTCTGATTATTAAATAAGCTTGTATTTAATTTTACACGGTTGACCGCGTCGTTTAATTCCTGTTTATTGTCAATTTGAAATATTACAACAAACTCATCCCCGCCATATCTGCAGATTAGTGCATCTTTATCGAAGCTTTTACAAAGGATCTCCCCTGCACTTATCAGGGTCTTGTCCCCTGACATATGTCCCCAGACATCGTTAATATGTTTGAAATAATCTAGATCAAGCATTATACCGGCGATAAGCTTACTCCTATCACCTTTTTTAATGATATTTTGCAGAAAATAATCAAGCTGCCTTCTATTGCTCAACCCCGTAAGGTGGTCAATGTAGAGTTGGTCGTTTTGAATATTCAGCGATATAATCAACACCGATATGGTGGTGCTGACCCATACAAGCTGTATTCCGTAAAATAAAACCTGCAGTACCCCTCCTAAAAGCGGCGGTACTGCAAATAACAAAAGCGGAATAAAATGCTTCTTGGTTATCTTTTTCTGCATAACAAATATGTAAACCTCTGTTATAAGCAGGTAGGATACACACATTAAGGTATAAACCCAAAACAAAGGGCCCCTGTGATAATTGTTGTTTTCATCAAAGGAATATAGCAACCCGTTAAATCTGCTTACAATAGCCAATACGGCATTTATGACAACCGGAATTGAAATGGGAATCAGCATTTTTAAAGCTTTCTTTTCATCCTTATAAACTTGAAACCTGACATAAAGCACCCATAATATAAATGCCGGCGGAGTAAATACATAGGATATAATCTCGGTTATATAAATAAGTTCTTTCATAACCGCACCCGGCATACCATCCATAACAAACAGAGCCGTATTCACAACCAATTGGAATGCAGTTAATACGAGTAAAGACACAAATATCTTTTGTTCGAACGCATATCCGTTTGCATGGCGTCTGTTGCTTAAAAGAATAACCATCAAAACAACAAACGCAAATAAGTTCATTTCTATATAAACTACTTTATATATTGCATCCGCCATATTTTGGTCATCCTTTCTTTTAGGCTTATGGTTTTTGCTACCATTTATAACTATTTATATTAATAATTTGTACATCTTTACTACTTTGAGATTATATCATACATAATCGAAAAATACCACATTTTTTTATTTTTCTACATAATAATCCCATTCGTCGACAGGATTTCTGAATATATTTGCATTAATTCCGTAAGCTTTTTTAATATTTTTTGCTGTCAACACCTCATCGGGAACTCCGTCCGCAATAACAACGCCTTCATGAAGCAAACATATTCTGGTACAAACCCTGGCAGCCTGACGAAGATCGTGAAGGACGGCAACCACACATTTTCCCGCGGATACCTCCTGTTGGCACAGACGATAAACATTCTGTGCATATCTAATATCCAGACTTGAAGTTGGTTCATCAAGCAGCATCAGCGGGGTATCCTGAGTCAAAGCGCGCGCCAACATAACCCGTTGCCGCTCTCCGCCGGATAATTGTTGCACAAAACGGTCGGCAAGCTCATAACAGTCGACGGCTTTCAAGGCTTCATCCACCTTTTTATCATCTGCAGCACAAGGGTCTGAAAAACTCCCCAGCCACGGATGCCGCCCCATCGAAGTTACCTCCTTGACCGTGAATTCAAACGGCACAACGGTATCCTGATGCATATAGCACATCATTTGCGCTCTTTCCCTTAAAGAAAAGCTGCGCAAACTTTGGTTTCCCGATTGATTATTATTAAGAAATATATCGCCCTTAACTTTAATAAAACCCGCCATAGCTTTTAGCAATGTGGTTTTGCCTGCTCCGTTGGGGCCGACAATACCTACAAATTCCCCTGAGCATGCAGCGAAATCAACCGAGCGCAGTATCGAAAGCTCATCCACTCCCTTGGGTACTGAATATTCGAGTTTTTCAGCGATAATTGATATGTCCTGCATGTTGATCCCCCCTAAAATCATGCTGTGAATGTTTTTCCCCGTCGTTTTATCAACAGAAAAATAAAATACGGTGATCCGATTAATGCAGTTATAATACCTACCGAAAGCTCCCGCCCGTTGAATCCGGAAATAAATCGGACAAGGGTATCGCAAATTGTTAGGAACATCCCTCCCCCAAAGAATGATGCAACACAAAGACGCCTGTGCGACGGGCCAACAATCATTCTGAATATATGGGGTATTATTAAGCCGACAAAGCCTATGGGACCGGTTACACTGACGATTGATGCCGTGCAAAGAGAAGCCAACACGATCATTAAGATACGGTTTCTGCTGCTGCGAACTCCCAGAGCATGAGCTTGCTCATCACCCAAAAGCATAACATCCAGTCTGCCTGCCAACAGGAAAAGAGCAATTGTACACCCAATCACCGGGACAAGCATGGTCATGACATGCTCCCACCTTCTATTAGTCAACCCGCCCATGGTCCAAAATATGTAGTTGTTCACCTGATACTCATTGACCAAGGTGAGGAGCAACGAAGTCAGCGCGCTGAATAACGCGCTGACCGCCATACCGCTCATTATCAAGGATACCGACGACACTCTTCCGCCGTGGGTAGCAAATGAAATACCGATTATAATCAACACCGCCAACAATGCGCCTATAAAAGCCATAGTTGGGAGATACAGAATAAACGATGCCGCCATTCCGAAGGACATGGATATTAGCGCTCCAAAACTTGCGCCGGCAGAAACTCCGAGAAGACCGGGGTCTGCCAAAGGATTGCGAAACACTCCCTGCATAATGGTACCCGAAACCGCCAACCCACCGCCGGCTAAAACCCCGCATAACACTCTGGGAAGACGAACTCCGTTTATAACCATATATATCGAGGGGTCAACCGAATCAACAGGAATAACTCCTATCGCCGCCAATATCGAGCGAATAATATCCGGAATAGAAATGCGTGTGCTCCCTACCTGAACGGACAGCACAATTGTTATAATCAGCGACAATCCGCCGATTATTGCAATAATCGAAATCGGAAGCCTTCCATTTTGTTTGCTACCCATGTTTCCTCCCCTAAAAATGTATAAATTGTTATAAAACTAATTAAATAATTCCGGATAACACGCTTTTGCAAGCTCTTCAACCGCATATGCCATATAATGAGATGTGGAGCCGCGGTATTTATCCTGAATGACCACTATCCGACCGTCCTTAACGGCAGGAAGGGTGGACAGCACCTTGTCATTTTTTATAGCGGAAATGACGGTTGCACCCTTATCGTCCACCGCTTTAAAGTTTGAATCATACATCATGCCGGGTACTACCAGCAGCTCGGGCTTCCAGTCGTTTATTACGGTTTCCTTACCCACCGGAGAATAGGTATCGGCTGTGCATACATTGATGCAACCTGCAGCCGATGCAATAGCTTCAAAATTTGATTCCTTGCCGTATGCGCATAACACCCCTGTGGTTTTGCCGCTGTTGTCCAAACTTTCTTCATAGTACATTACCTTCATTTTTTCAGACAAACCCGATACCTTTTCACCGACGGCATTAAGCCTCTGCGTCATCTCCTGTTTCAGTTGTTGACCCTTTTCTGGAGCAAATACCGCCTTTGATATTGTTCCAAGCCTGTCCCCTATATCTTCGAATGTTACAGGTGATGACAAGGTAAGCACGGTAATACCGGCACCACTTAATGTGGCTGTAAGCGAACCGTCGGAATCATGAAAGCTGTCCAACAAAACTAGATCCGGAGTCAAAGAAATAATCTTTTCAGCTTCGTTGCTGGATACACGCCCCTCCACTTTTGCTGCCTTACCCGCGCTCGGGGAGGTTACTTCGGAATCAATAAGCGATGAAAGGGCGACAATACGGTCTGTATCTATCATATCCAGGACCATTTCGGCTTCCCAAAACGGGAGGATAATGATCCGCTTGGGTGCGCTATTAATTATGACATCCTTTCCCATATAATTCTTGATTGTAACAGATCCTTCATTTTCACTTTGTACAGTGCGGGTGGAACATGATGACAAAGCAAGAATAAGTATCGCGATGCAGAGATAGGTTAGTGCTTTTTTCATTTTCAAACTTTCCTTTCAATTTGGGAATGTTCTTCCCGTCAATTTTGATTTCTCGTACTAATCACTAAAGCATTGTGGTTAGCGTTATCCCCTTTTGAAAGAAAAAAGCTGCCCGCTCGAAAGAGCAGACAGCATAAAATATCACCTGAAGCGGGATATCGTCCTGACGCCGTCTCTATCTTCCGTAGAGGGGGACATTTACGGCGCAGGCAGGTCTTCTGGCTTAAAGCATTATCGGTTTAGCCGATATACCGTCCCCGTCTTCCCGGAAAATTCCAGTGACATCAAAGGGACAATTGTTGCTTTTTTACAGCGGCGGGACCGCGCGGGATTTTCACCCGCTTCCCTATTCTCCTGTTAAAAACAGGCACCTACGCCTTATATCTTTGGAAATCTTTTATATTGTACCGCCTGTAATATCATATGTCAACCACATAGAGCCAAAATGTAAATAACAAATTCGCAATTAATCTAACACAGTTACGAATCTCACCGAATAAAGGTCGCACATCACATAAGTTTGCATGGATATTTCCTGTAACACAAAATAATTTACACCCACTTCTCTCAATATGCCGACCCTGTCCATATATGCATTATTAATAAAAAACTCTGCTCTGATTGTTTTCCCGATAAGCCCTACCAGATAACCGGGTATGTAGTATTCATTAGAAAGCGGCGGCGGGCTTTGGCAGATTTTAGGTTGGGTCCCGGAACCGGGCGGTGTTTGGTTTGTTTGCGACGGAGAGTTTGGGGTTGGGTTGTTTGTCGGCGGGGTTTGCCTCTGAGAAGTACCGTTTTGCCTTTGATAGTTCGGGGAATTAGGAGAATATCTTGTTTGAGGCGTTTGCGAATAACCGTTATCTACTACATTATTCCCCAGCCAATTAATATCGTTTGTCATAGTTATGACCATTCCTTTCGCAGTGACTGGGATGTTTTGGCCGGTTCGGCTGTGCCGAATTTGCGCCTCACTTTCGGCGCAAAAGGACAAAACTCCCCGTTTGAAAAATTTATTTTTCAAACTTAGTCACCTCTATAATTTTAAGTTTGAGCATATAAATTTGTTGGATTATAAAAACAATGTTGATTTACTCTGGTAAACCAATATCCTGTGCCGTTATATGGAAACGGATCGGGGCATTCTACAACATAAGGGTTCATATACCACAAAGATTCAGCGCCTACTCCGGAAAATATATTACCGCTTAATGCCCAATCTGCAATTTCATAATGAATGGGATCCGGAGTCATTGACCAGATATTCTGAATATTAGCTATACCGGCAATCTCGGTAGCCAAGCATGTGAACTGGCGCGGCTGATATATAACATTTCGTATATTTCCCCTGTTTACCGTTTGGTACTCACCATATGGCACCCTTACTCGATTCATAACAACGGTTGCAACAGCTTTCATTCCGTGTTCGCCTTCGCCTTCGGCCTCACATTTTATAAGTCTTGCAAATAATTCTCTGTCATCCAATTGCTTTGCCTCCTATGCCTCCTATTCAGTATATTCAAATGAATACAATTTGTTATTAAGCATGGTTGTCATATTTTAATTAAACATATATAATAAAAAGGAATTATAGGTATACTATATTTAGAATAATATGTTTTAGCCTAGGAATTATAAAATTCCCGGGGAAAAGGCAGGCGGTTATGAGCAAAGAAATTTTAAAAATCAGCGGTATGTCATGTGCTTCATGTGCCCAGAGTGTAGAAAAAGCTTTGAAAAAGACCGAGGGAGTGCTATATGCTTCTGTAAATATTGCAACCGAAAAGGCAACGGTGGAATACAACTCCTCTGTAATACTGCTTTCGGGGATCAAGCAGGTAATTGAAAGCGCAGGATATAAAGCTCTTAATATAGAAAATAAAAGTTCGGTTGACCAGGACAAGATTAGAAAGGAAAAAGAAATCCGAACTCTTCGGATAAAATTCATAATATCGGCTGTATTCAGCATACCTCTTCTTTACCTGGCCATGGTTCCGATGATTCCAGGGCTTCCCTTTTCCGTTCCCGGTTTTCTTGACCCGACGCATCACCCTCTATCTTATGCGGTGGCACAAATCATATTGGTTACACCGATTATCATAGCCGGATACAAATTTTATACCGAAGGCTTTAAAGCAATAATGCGAAAAAGCCCCAACATGGATTCGTTGATTGCATTAGGCACCTCGGCAGCTGTAATTTACAGCTTATATTCAACTTACAGAATTGCCGTTGGCGAAACCCATGTTGTGCATGAAGGGTTATATTTTGAATCTGCAGGAGTGATTATTACCCTCATACTTCTCGGGAAATCACTCGAAGCGGTTTCAAAAGGTAAAACATCCGAGGCTATAAAAAAACTGATAGGGCTTGCCCCAAAGACAGCAATCGTGATACAGGATGGGAAAGAAATTGAGGTGCCGATCGACGAAGCGGAAATCGGGGATATTATTTTAGTAAAACCCGGTGATAAAATTCCGGTTGACGGTGAGGTTATTGATGGTCATACATCAGTGGATGAATCCATGCTGACCGGTGAAAGCATACCGATTGATAAAAAAGCCGGAGATAAGGTTTATGCCGCCAGCATCAATAAAAACGGTTCAATCAAATTCAAAGTAACAAAGGTCGGCGGAGATACTGCTCTGGCACAAATCATAAAGCTTGTCGAGGAGGCGCAAGGCTCTAAAGCCCCTATCGCGAAAATGGCCGATATAGTATCCGGCTATTTTGTTCCGATTGTCGTTGCAATTGCGATAATTTCATTTGCCGCATGGATGATTGCAGGACAGACATTGGTATTTTCACTTACAATATTCATTTCTGTTTTGGTGATTGCCTGCCCTTGTGCTTTGGGGCTTGCCACCCCCACCGCCATAATGGTCGGAACCGGCAAAGGAGCGGAATACGGGATATTGATAAAGGGCGGAGAAGCACTGGAAACCATCCATAAAATCAATACGATTGTTTTTGATAAAACGGGTACGCTTACCGAAGGCAAACCCGAAGTAACCGATATAATTGCTGCATCGGATATTTTGGGTGAGCGATTGCTGCAAATTGCAGCTTCCGGAGAAAAGAGTTCGGAGCATCCTTTAGGTGAAGCTATTGTCAGACGCGCGGAAAAGGATAAGCTTGAATTATTAAAAGCGGGTGATTTTGAAGCTGTACCCGGGCAGGGTATTGAAGTAGATATTGATGGTGTCAGAACATTGATTGGTAACAGGAAACTGATGGATGATAAGGGCATCTCTCTCGGGGAGCTTGAATCAAAATCCGACGGACTTGCAAACCAAGGTAAGACGCCGATGTATATTGCCATGGGCAATAAAATATCCGGTATTATTGCTGTTGCCGATATAGTAAAAGAAAACAGCGCAAAAGCCATAAAAAAACTGCGGTCTATGGATATCGAGGTTGTAATGATAACCGGCGATAACCGTAAAACCGCAGAGTATATTGCAAAACAGGTTGGGGTTGACAGGGTGCTTTCCGAGGTTCTTCCCCAGGACAAGTCAAACGAGGTGAAAAAACTTCAGGCGGAGGGTAAAGTGGTTTCGATGGTGGGCGACGGTATAAACGATGCTCCCGCGCTTGCGGTGTCTGATATCGGTATCGCAATCGGTTCCGGTACAGATGTTGCCATTGAATCGGCTGATATTGTTCTTATGAGAAACGATCTTATGGATGTTCCGACAGCAATTAAACTAAGCCAAAGCACCATTCGAATTATCAAGCAAAACCTGTTCTGGGCATTCGGCTATAATGTCGCCGGCATTCCGATTGCCGCCGGTGTGCTATATATTTTCGGGGGGCCCCTGTTAAATCCGATGTTTGCCGCCGCCGCAATGTCCCTCAGCTCGATTACGGTCTTAACAAACGCATTGAGATTGAAGGGCTTTAAACCGTAAAATCGCCATCGTTTTCTTCTGCTATTTTTATAATAATATCTGTTAACCCGGGGTCAAATCGTTTCCCTGAGTTCTTGCTGATTGAATGGAGCGCTTCTTCCTTGCTAACTGGTGGTCGGTTTTCAGAGCCCACGACCTGTCGCTCATAGGTTTCAGCCGACGCAATTATTCTTGATATAACAGGTCATCAAACACAGCACCTGTCGAGCCGCTGGTGACATGCTGTGCATATCGTTTTGCATATCCTGTCAAATTTTGAGCAAGAGGCTTCCATTTTGCGCCTCGGCTATCCAAAACTGATTTTTCAACAAGCAATTCAAGTTTTCGATTTGGGATATCAATGGAAATAATATCCCCCTCTTCTACCAGGGCGATAATCCCGCCGGCAGCCGCCTCGGGCGATACATGACCGATTGATGCGCCCCTTGTTGCACCCGAAAATCTCCCGTCTGTTATTAGAGCAACACTGTCATCCAGCCCCATACCGGCAATATTTGCGGTGGGAGACAGCATTTCACGCATACCCGGCCCTCCTTTAGGGCCCTCATAACGGATTACCACCACATCACCCGACTTTATTTTACCGCCGAGAATGGCTTGGTTTGCTTCCTCCTCACTTTCAAAAACACGGGCGGGACCACTGTGTACCATCATTTCCGGCTTTACAGCCCCCTGTTTTACAACCGCGCCATCTTTTGCAAGGTTGCCGAAAAGAATTGCAATTCCCCCGTCTTTACGGAAGGGGTTTTCAAGCTTACGAATGACCGTACCGGCGGCGGCGGGAGCTTTATCAAACCGCTCACCCACCGTACCGCTGACCGTCGGAATATCGCGATTAATCAAACCTGCGCGGTCAAGCTCTTTCAGCATTGTCTGAATCCCGCCAACATCATTTAAATCTGAAAGGAATACCTCACTTGCAGGACTTAGTTTGCAAATTTGAGGAGTAGTTTTTCCGATACTGTCAATATATTCAAGCGAAATCGGGCAGCCTGCTGCATATGAAATTGCCGTTATATGCAAAACAGTGTTTGAGGAACATCCTATTGCCATGTCGGCGCGAAGTGCATTTTCAAATGCAGCCGGAGTTAGAATATCAAGCGGACGGAGGTTATTTTCAAACAGGGTAATCACACGCTCGCCTGTTTCCTTTGCAAGACGAATTCGGGCAGCATTAACCGCAGGTATGGTACCGCTTCCGGGCAATGCCATACCGATAACCTCGGTAAGGCAATTCATTGAATTGGCGGTAAACATACCGGAGCATGAACCGCAGCCGGGACAGGCTTTATCCTCCAGCTCCAGCATTTCGGACTCGTCCATACGCCCTGAAGCACAGGAGCCGACAGCTTCAAACATATCGGTGAGGCTAAGCCTGCGATTCCCGCTTTTGCCGGGAAGCATGGGACCGCCGCTTACGAATATGGAAGGGATGTTCATGCGGCAGGCCGCCATAAGCATACCGGGTACAATCTTATCGCAGTTGGGAATAAAAACAGCGGCATCCATCGGATGGGCTGTCAGCATGACTTCTATCGAGTCGGCAATAAGCTCGCGCGAGCTAAGGGAATATTTCATTCCCTTATGATTCATGGCAAGCCCGTCACATACACCGATTGTATCAAATCTGAAGGGTACACCTCCGGCATAACGAATACCCGCCTCAACCGCACTTGTAATTATATCAAGGTGGGTGTGACCGGGAATGTAATCGCTCTTTGAGCTGACTACGGCTATAAAAGGGCGTTTCATCTCTGTATCGGTTATTCCCAATGCTTTAAGCAGTGAACGATGAGGAGCACGGGATGCTCCTTCTTTTAAAAGATCGCTGCGCATAACAATCAGAACCTTTCTGTAAAGTTAAATTACTTGCTCACGGTTTTTTCGTTAGACAACGGCTTTTTGGTCAAATATGCGCGGAGCAGCTCCAAGCTTTGTTCGTGTATTTTTTTACTGTCCTCTTTTTCGGATGTTCCGCCGACGCTGCGAACACCAAAGAATAAATTTTCCGGCATACCCTGCATGGCTTCATCCTTGCGAATAGCATCCTCTTTCCAGTTCCAGTATCGTCCGTCTCCCTCTAATCCCGTAACCTGCACCCCTATTGGTGTAAAAAAGAGGTAGCCGTCTACTTCAGTGTTTGCAATTTTAGAATCATATGATTCTTTATCTATAATAAAAAGCATTATATCAGCCGCAGCAAGATGAGCAATAAATTTAGTGCTGTTTGCCAAACCGTACTGGGTATCGGCTGTAAATGAAATTGCATCTATCATCACTTCAACCTTGCCGTCCCCGTCAATATCCCGACCATATGCTTCAAGCTCGGATTCTAGTCTTTCCCTGGTGATATCGCTCACATAATTTTGGGTTGCAAGGACAACAGTATAGTCCGGACTGTCCTTTGTTACTATCTGCCCTATCAACACGCTCGATACAATAATGATTAAAACGGCTGCAATTGTATGCCATTTATAATGATACCAATAATTCTCAATTTTTCCTCTGGGTGTTTTGGGGGGCTCGGGCTTTGGAGGTGGTGCAAGCTCCTCCTCGCTCATCCCTCTCAATGCCCATTCTCTTGCCATAATAAACACCAAACCTTTCCACAGACTGATTTGCTTTATTTATCTTTAGGCTTCATGGTGGGGAAAAGCAATACATCCCGGATAGAATACTGGTCGGTTAGCAGCATCACAAGCCTGTCCAAACCAAAACCAAGTCCACCGGTAGGCGGCATTCCGTATTCCATGGCGGTAAGAAAATCCTCATCGACCTCGGCATTCGCTCCCATAGCCCGCTTTTCAGCCACCTGCTTAACAAAGCGCACACGCTGGTCGATTGGGTCGTTCAGCTCCGAAAATGCGTTGCCCATTTCTCGAGCAGTTATAAAAAATTCAAACCGTTCGGTAAACTCTGGCTGATCCGCTTTGCGTTTGGCAAGCGGGGATATCTCAACCGGATAACCATATATAAATGTAGGCTGGATAAGCTTTTCTTCGACAAACGAATCAAAAAATGCAGCCAAAATATCCCCTTTGGTTGCCGCACTTTTATCGTAATGTACCCCTCTTTCATCCGCCGCATTTTTGGCATCTTCTTCCGATTTCCAGTCGTTATAGTCAACCCCGGCATACTTCTTGACAGACTCAACCATGGTCATGCGTTCCCACGGCGAGCCCATATCAATTTCAACACCTTGGTAGGTTATTTTTTCACTTCCGCATACCTTTTGCGCAAGGAAAACAAAAAGCTCCTCAGTAATATCCATCATATCCTTGTAATCTGCATATGCCTGATACATCTCAACCGAGGTAAATTCTGGATTGTGCTTAATGCTCATACCTTCGTTGCGGAAGATACGGCCGATTTCATACACCTTGTCAAAACCGCCCACAATCAGCCTTTTTAAATAAAGCTCTGTTTCAATCCTCAGGTACATATCAAGATCAAGGGTGTTATGATGGGTTACAAAAGGACGCGCAGCCGCACCTATTTCCGAGGTATGCAGCACTGGGGTATCAACCTCAAGGTATCCCCTTGAATCCAGAAATTCTCGGATAAGCGAAATAATTCGGCTGCGTTTAATAAAGGTTTCCTTTACTTCCGGGTTGATAATAAGGTCAATATATCTTTGGCGGTATCGTGTATCGGTATCCTTAAGCCCATGGAACTTATCGGGCAGAGGAAGCAGCGACTTTGAAAGAAGCTTCAAGGAATTGGAGTGAACCGATATTTCCCCGCGTCTTGTACGAAACACGGTACCCACAACCCCGATTATGTCTCCCACATCCCAATGCCCGAATTCCGTATATGCATCTTCCCCGACATCATCAATTCGGATATATACCTGAATACGCCCCGAGCCGTCACGCAAATCTATAAAGCTGGCTTTACCCATGTTGCGCCATGTCATAATTCGGCCTGCAATGGTGACCGGCTGCCCCTCCAGCGTATCGAAATTTTCAACAATTTCTGCTGCTGAATGAGTTCTGTCCCATTTTGTTATTTTAAACGGGTCATTGCCCTCTTTTTGCAGAGCGGTCAGCTTATCACGGCGTATTTGAAGAAGCTCGCTTAACTCCTGTTCGCTGAGCTCGGGCGGTTGGCCGTTCGAGTTGTTGTTGTGGTCCACGTTATCGTATCCTTTCTTTTTGAAGCTCCAAAAAAAACGGGCGGGTAACCTATGGTCACCGCGCCCAAACATTACCGGTGCAGAGCCGGATCATTTCAATATCTCCAATATTTCATATTTGATTGCTCCGTAAGGGGTATCAATCTCTACTTTATCGCCGTTCTTGTGGTTGAGAAAACCCATTCCGACAGGTGACTCGTCGGAAATACGGCCGTTCATCGGGTCGGCTTCGGTAGAACCGACGATCTGATAGGTCTCGGCTTCGCCTGTTTCAAAGTTCTTTACCTTGATACGGGAGCCTATATGCACAACCTCTGTACTCAGTTCGCTTTCATCAAGGACCCGAACATTTTTAAGCTGGTTTTCAATTTCACTGATGCGTCCTTCTATCATTGCTTGTTCGTTTTTTGCTTCATCATATTCACTGTTTTCCGACAAATCACCAAAGGATAATGCTATTTTGATTTTTTCTGCGATTTCTTTTCGCTTTACCAATTTTAGTTCTTCCAGTTCACTTTCAAGGCGCTTTAAGCCCTCATCCGTGATGACGGTCTGTTTGTTCATTCTGCACGGTCTCCTTCGGAGCGAATTTTAAGTCAAAATTCAACATTTTTATACCTGAGCCGACAAAGACGCAGGTTTCATGGCAGTTATTATACTAAACAGATATCCCAATGTCAAGACCCGCAAGCCTCCATGCTGCATCCTTCAGTGTGATAGTATGCCCGCCGGTTTGTAAAAATTCGGGAGGCTTTACTGCAATTTCACGAACACTGCTCAATTCATACAAGCCGGCAAGAAATTGTACGGCATCACAGCCAAGAGGTGTTGATGATAAAAGGCTGTGAGGAACTTTGGGCAGATATCCGTATATGACGCCCTTTTTATGAGCCATACGGCTGTCAGCTGTCATTGTCCAGCCGCGCGGTACTGGAATATTATCACTTAACGAAAATCCTTCGGGGGCTATTAAAAGGAGACTGCCGCCGGTCTCGGTCGGATCATCGGTGACGGTTAAAACAGCGCCGAATTGCTGCATTGCCGTATACTGCTGTGCTTTATAACGATCAAACCTGTTGGTTATCACCCGTACATCCGAAGCATACGGTATAAATCGTAAAGGTAAATCGGGCATTATACCCCGTGGGTCATATACCGCGATCTTTACTAAACGCGGATTAACAGCTACCGTTTTTAACAGCTCGGCGGCGGCCAAAGCCATAAGCTGCCGCGAAAGCTCGACTCCTTTAAAAGCTGCAATCCTGCTGCCTGACGGTGGGATTATCCCTCTGGGTATGAGCAGTCTGCTTGTTTCACGTCCCGCTGCTTTTCTCACTCCCGCCCAATCGAGTTGCCCCTTTCTTCCCTTATCCGCTGTTATTTTTAAATAACGACCGCTGCCGGCTGTGACCAGCTCGGATTTTACAACAGGCGGGCGGCTGCGAAAACTCATCCATCTTCTCCTGGGCTCACTCACGCACAAAGCAGCAAGCATTATATTCAGCTCCTTATATTGATAGTTAAATTTATGCTATTGATTACTTATTAATGTTCCAATAATTTATTCATTTTAAAATAATAAAAATAATCCAATTTTATATGCAAGATCATAATTGGGAAAGGTATTATATTTTCTGTTTAAAGGGCATAATTATAAATAGGCACAAACCGATTAGTGTTTAATTTGCCTATACGATTATTCAATTCGGTAGGACAAATTCGGAAAGGAAATGTATATTATTATGAATGCAACCGTATTGCCGAGAAGAGCCTTTCAATTCAAGGCACTGATTTTTTTCACCTTATTTACATTGGGGGTCGGTCTGCTGGGCGGACTTATCGGGGGAACCTCACAATTTACCGAGCTTGAAAAACCACCTTTGACCTGCTCGGCAACCGCGTTTCCGTTTATTTGGACATTTTTATATATTATTATAGGTGTTGCGGCCTACCTTGTATGGAATGCTAATGATATAGACGGAGGACGGGTTTTACGGCTATATTTTGTTCAGCTGCTTTTAAATTTCCTGTGGCCTCTGATTTTTCTGAGGTTTCAATGGCGGCTGTTTGCATTTTTTTGGATGCTGATTCTTATTGCGATTGTTTCCTTGGTCTTGACTGGCTTTAAGTATATCCGGAAATTTGCATATTGGCTTACAATTCCTTATTTTTTCTGGCTGTTATATCTTGCTTATCTTAATCTCGGCTTTTATTTGCTAAACCGACAGATATAGCAATCTACTTAAATAATTTCAATAGCCCTCGGCTTTCTGCCGAGGGCTATTGAAATTATTTATCGTTTTTCGATAATTTTATATTGACAATTAATAATAGTTGTGGTACTTTTATATCCTGAAAATATTTAAAACATTGGAGGCAATCATTATTATGCTTGAACAGGATAAAAATCCAGAGAATTTAAATCAATCGGAGGAACCGGCTAAAGCAAGCGAAAATAGCAATATAAGCGATTATGTCGGTGGGAACCTCAACAATTATTATCCGCATCCGGCGCATACCCCAACCCCTTATAAAAGAATAGATCAGGATGAAATATTCGAGCATATCACCCATCGTCAATCATTTACGGTGGTTATATTATGCTGGATATTCGGCATCTTATTTGCCGACTTGTTTTTAACCGCCGGTTTTGGACTGTCTATCCCAATACTTACCGCTTTATTTTATGCAATTGCTTTTTGGTATTTGACAAAAAAGAATATAATAATAAGTAAACAATCTCTTGTGTTATTAATTCCGATTGCGCTGCTTTCGCTGGGCTATTTCATTCAAGATAACGAAACAACCTACTTAATAAACACCCTGTTGCTTGTTTGTTTAATTCCGCTGCAACTCTGTCATATGAGCAGAACTACTTCCGGTCGTATTTTTTCTCTGCAATCAATCTACGACACAATTATATCATTTGTTGCGCGGCCGATTATTTATTTAGATGTTCCTTTTAAAGCAATAAGCACTAATATCGGTAAAAAGGAAAAAGGTTCAAAATCAACCATGATAGTTTTAGGGTTGGTAATTTCATTGCCGTTAGCAGCAATTTTCATTTCGTTGTTCATTAAGGCAGATGAGGCTTTCGGATTTTTAGCAAATAAAGTATACGAAAATCTCAATATCTCCTTCGGCAAAATTTATTTTGACCTTATATTCGGAACCGGAACAGCAATCTTTATAGCTGCCTGGCTGATAACTCTGAGGGCAAGAAAAGTACCCGAAAAGACAATCATTAAGCCTTGCAAAGGGATTAACGAAATATTAACCGCAACCGTTTTTATAGTTATTGATTTAATATTTATTTTGTTTGTAATCATTCAGCTTGGTTATTTGTTCGCTGGGATGGAGCTTCCCAACGGAATGTCATATGCAGATTATGCTCGTTCAGGTTTTTTTGAGCTTTGCGGCGTTCTGTGTGTATCGGTGATTGTAATAATGATTTGTTTAATTTTTGTTCAGAAAAACGACAAGCAAAGACTTCCCGGATACATTTCATTTCTGTTGACTGTATTTATTTTATGTAACTATGTGATAATCGCATCTTCTGCCTACAGAATGATTACCTATATTTCCGCTTATGATTTATCGGAAAAGCGTGTAATGGTCACATGGCTGGATGCGGTTTTTGCTATTTGTATGATTGGAGCGATCATCAAAATCTGGCGTCCAAAGTTCAATGCTTTTAGTTTTACTGCTCTTACGGTTATTATAATGTCGGTTGCTTTAAATACTGTTAATGTTAAGGCACTGATTGCTGATTATAATGTAGATAAATATTTAGAAAGCCGTACAACATCAAGCGAACGGAAGGTTGATATTGAGTATTTGGGCAACTTGGGGTCATCCGCAGTAAAGGCTACTTACAGACTGTATGTGAACAGTGATTACGAGATTAAAGATAGGGCGCTGAATGCACTAAAAACCCAAGAAAGACTCTTGAGCTACAAAACCTGGAAGAATTATAGCCTGCCGGATATACAGGCGTCCAGTTTGTTAAAACAAATAAAACTGCCGGATAATAATCAAAACACCGATTTCTCTGTTTCATCTTGAATAAAAGAAACAATTTGTAATGTTGATATTCAGAAAACAGGCGGCTTAACGCATTGTAAAAAATGCAGTAAAGTCGCCTGTCTGTTATTAACCGAAAAATTACTTTTTACCGCTGTTTGAGCTGTGTTTTCCTATTTTTTCAAGGTCGTTGTTTTCACCGATGACAACCAAAATGTCTCCGTCATGAATAATGGCATCGCTCTTCGGGGATACCTGAATGCTCTTTCCCGAACGAATTGCAACAACATTAACGCCGTATTTATTACGGATATTATTCTCTTTAAGGGTATGGCCGACCCAATCATCAGGAGTTGTAATCTCAATAAGACTATGCTTGGAGGAGAGTTCCATATAATCTATAATATTGTTGCCGGCAAGGCTTCTTGCAATGCGCGTGCCCATATCCTTTTCGGGCATAATGACCTTATCAACCCCGATACGCTCAAGAATTTTCCCGTGAGCATCCCCGCTTGCCTGAGCGACTATATAATGTGCGCCGCTATCCTTTATGGCAATGGTTGCAAGACAGCTGATTTCCACATTTTTGATACTTAAAATAACAACATCAAAATTGCGAAGTCCGAGTGATTCCAAGGCATCCGAGTCCAGCAGATCACCCTGAACCGCATGAGTGATGAACGGTGCGATTTCAGCAACCTTTTCTTGATTTATATCAACCCCCATTACCTCGACACCCAAAGACTCAAGCGAACGAGCAACACTTTCGCCAAAACGGCCTAAGCCCAAAACCGCAATTTGTTTCATATTATTCATACCTTTCACCGCCTTAATAAGACGTGTAATTAGTAGTATTTATCGTCGAAGTTATTTGGTTTTCAACCGATGATTATTCTTTCTTCCGGATAATGCAAAGCCTCACGCTTTGACGAAGCACCTGAAATCGCCATGGAAAGAGTAAGCGGACCCAACCGCCCTATAAACATTGTTATAATTAT
>JAQUHC010000159.1 GCA_028683785.1 Oscillospiraceae bacterium | reverse complement strand
GTCGTTCGAGTGAAGTAATTTGTTTATTCCGAACAAAGCCATTAGCTGAACCTTGAGAAGAATCCGCAATTTATTCATGGTCAATCAGCTCCATAAATACATCCTCAAGGCTTTTATCACCCTTGACCTTATCGGTATCGCCGCAGGCAATAAGCTTTCCGCCTTTTATAATCGCGATTTTATTGCACAGCTTTTCCACCACTTCGAGAACATGGGTTGAAAAGAAAACCGAACAGCCCTTGGCGCACATTTCCCGTATTATTTCCTTGAGTGTATGGGAGGCTTTGGGGTCGAGCCCGACAAAGGGTTCATCCAGTATAAGCAGCTTGGGATGATGAATTAAAGCGGAAATTACCGCCAGCTTCTGCTTCATTCCGTGAGAATATGACGAAATCAAATCACCGAGATTATCGGTAAGCCCCAACATATCGGAATACTTCTTTATATCGGCTTCACGCTCATCCTTGCCGATACTGTATATATCCCCGATAAAGCTCAGATACTGAATGCCGGTCAGATAATCATATAAATCCGGATTGTCGGGGATATATGCCAGTTGTTGTTTACAGGCTACCGGGTCGCGGCGAATTGATATTCCGTTCACCCATATATCACCCTCCTCAAAATCCAATACCCCCGCAATGGCGCGGATGGTGGTGGTTTTGCCCGCTCCGTTGTGTCCGATAAATCCGAAAATATCCCCCGACTCAACGGTCAGGTTTAACCCGTCCACCGCCTTTTTCCCGCCCTTATAGCTTTTCGAGAAATTCTCGATTTTCAGCATAAATCAACTTCCTTTCAAATTAGTAATCAAGCAAAAAGCCCCGAAATTCCGTGTTCGGCAAGATAATTCTCCATCTTTTCGCGTGTTTCGTCATTCAGCACGACTTTACCGTTCACCGGTCTGTTATGCAGGGTATCGATTATCTCCCGCACGGTTACAATCGGATATGTTTCAATGCCGTATTCGGCCTTTATTTCCTGAATTGCCGACAGCTCTCCCCGCCCACGCTCCATTCTGTCCGCCGATACTATCAATCCCGCGATTTCAACATCGGCGGTCGCCTTCAAAATCGGAAGACATTCACGCATTGCTGTCCCCGCCGTGATTACATCCTCGATTATGACAACACGGTCACCCGGTTTAAGTTTATATCCGACCATGCTGCCCCCCTCGCCGTGATCCTTTACCTCCTTGCGGTTGAAGCAATAGTTTATATCCCGCCCGTATCGGTTGGATAATGCGATGGAGCATGCAACCGCAAGCGGAATTCCTTTATATGCAGGACCGAAAAGAGCATCTATTTTTCCCTCAATATTCTCCTGAACACAGGCCGCATAATATTCGCCCAAACGGGCTGCCTGCCTGCCGGTGCGATAGTTCCCGGTGTTTATGAAATAAGGGGTTTTGCGCCCGCTCTTGGTTACAAAATCCCCAAATGTCAAAACCCCCGAATCAACCATAAATTCAATAAATTCAGTTTTATACGACATAATAATGCCTCCGTGATCTACTTTACCTTAAAGCTGTCCTTTAATGATACCGCACGATTGAAAACCGGCTTGCCCGGTTTTGAATCGGTGTTATCAACACAAAAATATCCCAACCGCATAAACTGAAAAGCAGCGGGGCTCTGGGCGGTTTCAAGCCCTGATTCAACCTTGCAGTCTGTCAGCACCTCAAGAGAATTTGTATTTAAGCAATCGATGAAATCCATATCGTCCGCCTCGGGGTCGGGATGGGTGAACAGGGTTGAGTACAGCCGCACCTCGGCATCGGCGGCGGTTGCGGCGTCCACCCAGTGGATTGTGCCCTTCACCTTTCGGCCGTCCGGGGTGTTGCCGCCCTTTGTTTGGGGGTCATACTCGGCAAGCACCTCGATGATGTTGCCGTTTTCATCCTTGACACATCCTGTGCATTTAACTACATAGGCCGCTTTAAGCCGTACCTCGTTGCCAGGGAACAAGCGGAAATACCCCTTGGTCGGCTGCTCTGAAAAGTCGTCCTGCTCCACCCACAATGAGCGGGAAAAGGTTATTTGGCGCTCCCCGTCCTCCGGGCGGTTGGGGTTGTTTTCGGTCAAGAATGTTTCTGATTTATTTTCGGGATAATTGGTGATTGTCAGTTTTAGAGGATGAAGAACCGCCATCACTCTTTTGGCGTTGGAGTTTAGGTCCTCCCGCAGACAAAATTCAAGCAGAGCAAGCTCGATCGTACTGTTGGTTTTGGCAACCCCCACACGCTCAACAAAATTGCGGATAGATTCAGGGGTGTAGCCCCGCCTGCGTAAACCGCACAGGGTAGGCATACGTGGGTCATCCCATCCCGATACCCTGCCCTCCTCCACAAGACGGCGGAGCTTTCGCTTTGACATAACGGTATAGGTCAGGTTAAGGCGGGCAAATTCTATCTGTCTGGGATTGCTGTCCAGCTCGACATTATCACGAACCCAATTATAAAGCGGACGGTGATCCTCAAACTCGAGGGAGCACAGGGAATGGGTGATACCCTCAATCATGTCCTCAATGGGGTGTGCATAATCATACATCGGGTAGATGCACCATTTACCCCCCTGTCGGTGATGATGCATATGATTTATTCTGTAAATCACCGGGTCACGCATATTAAAATTACCGCTGGCAAGGTCAATTCTTGCCCGGAGTGTCATTTTACCGTCCGGGAACTCGCCCGCGCGCATCCTTGCGAAAAGGTCAAGACTCTCCCCGGTCGGGCGATCCCGATACGGACTGACGGCGGGGTGTGTAAGGTCGCCCCGATTGGTGCGTACCTCCTCGGGGGAAAGCTCGCATATATACGCCATCCCCTTTTTTATCAAACCCACAGCCAGCTCATACATGGTTTCGAAATAATCGGATGCGTAATAAAAGCGGTCCTCCCAGTCGTAACCCAGCCAATGAATATCCTCCTGTATGGCATCGACAAACTCTTCATCTTCCTTGGTGGGGTTGGTGTCGTCCATCCGCAGGTTGCAAATCCCGCCGTATTTTCCGGCCGTTCCGAAATCTATGCATATAGCCTTGGCATGACCGATATGAAGATAACCGTTGGGCTCGGGCGGAAAGCGGGTATGAACCCTCATTCCCTCACATCTCCCGCCGGGCGCCAGCTCCTCATCAATGATATCATGTATAAAGTTTCCCGCAAAAGCGGTGGTTTTCGCTTCGTCCATGTTTGCGTTCATCCTTTCACAGAATGCATGAAAATTTATTTCATGCAAAATCCACTTATGTTAATTATGACCGAATATTTCGAGTCTTTGCAGGACACGCTCTTTTCCCAAAAGCCGCATTATGCCGCAAAGATCCGGGGTGTTTTGCCTGCCGGTCACCGCAATGCGTATAACCGTGCTTATATCCCCCGCGTGGCCTTTATATCCCTCCGGGTTTTTCTTGTATTCCTTGACCTCGGGACAAAATCCCAGAGCCGGACAGATAGATTTAATGGTCTCAAACCATTGCTGCTTATCCTGTTCAGGGTTATAAACCCAAGCATATTTGCTCAGAATTTCCTCCGCATCTCGCAGACTTACATTTTCGGGTAATCCGGCGGTTATTTCAAAGGTTTCATCAAAGAAATAGGCTGTATAATCGGGGGTGTCGCTCCATTTTGCGATATCCTTTCTGGGCTTGGTGCCGCCGCGGTCGACAGAGAATATCCCCTTTGTGTATTCATAATCCCTGTTCAGCAGGATGTAAAAATCAGGGGCATATTCCTTTGCCCATTCAAGCACGGATTGTGCCACCTGCTCTGCATCCATACCGGAAATGACGGTTTTGCTTACATCGTTCAGCTTATCAATGTCGAACAGGGCGCCGGAAACACTCATTTTCTTCAAATTAAAAGGAAACTCGCCGCGCGGCGTATCGGGATTGCGCCTTCTCCAGTCCTCGAAATCGCTGCTTGCAATGGTCATCAGATATTCCATCACACTGTCGGCGGGATACCCCTGCTCGGCATAATAGTGCACCGCCGCTTCCGGGTCCTTGCGCTTTGACAGCTTGCGTTTCCCGCCCCCGTCATCCTTCATAATCGGGCTGACATGGGCATATTTGGGCGGCTTGAAGCCCAGTGTTTTAAACAACTGAATATGCTTGGGTACCGATGAAATCCACTCATCTCCCCGTATTACATGGGTAGTACGCATTAAATGGTCGTCGATCGCATGGGCAAAATGATAGGTCGGAATACCGTCGGATTTAAGCAAAACCAGATCCTCATCATTTTCCGGCATCTCGATTTTACCCTTTATCAAATCATCGAAAACAATGCGGTTTTGCTCGCTCCCGTTTGAATG
>JAQUHC010000158.1 GCA_028683785.1 Oscillospiraceae bacterium | reverse complement strand
ACGCCGTGCAAGAGGATTTCGCACCATTGAGGGTTATATATCCGCTATTTTTCTTGCTGTGGGGAAACTCAAACTTTCCTGTCCTACTCTTTTTGCGTAACTTTTCACGGAAAGAAGAAAAGAACCACTTAAGTTAAAATGCTTGACATATTTATATAATCGTGTTAGAATTTCGGGTGCCGCATGTTCCGGGCATTTAAGCGGGTATCATATTTATCTCAAATAAAGAATGCATTGTTTTATTTTATATTGGCTTTTATTTGAGATCAGCATCAGCCCCGCCTGTGACAGCGAGTCTAAAAAAAGCAGGTGCTTAATATTCATGTATGCTATTATTGAAACCGGAGGCAAGCAGTACAAGGTGCAGAGCGGGGATATTCTGTATATTGAAAAGCTGGATGCCCCCGAGGAAACCATGGTCGTTTTCGACAAGGTGATTGCGCTGCATAACGACAAGGCTCTTAAAATGGGTAACCCTCTCATCAAGGGTGCAAGTGTTGAAGCCCGGGTCCTGAAAAACGGTAAAGCCAAGAAAATCACGGTGTTCACCTATCGCGCCAAAAAAGGCAGCAAACGCAAGATGGGTCATCGTCAGCCCTTTACCAAGGTGCAGATAGATGCCATAAACGCCAAGCCCGTCAAGGCAAAAACCGAGACAAAGGCCGATGACGAGGAGTAAATTCTACATTAAGCAGGGAATCCTAACAGGATTCGAGCTTACAGGTCATTCAGGGGCGGGGCATTCCGGCAACGACATTGTCTGCGCGGCAGTATCTTCGGCAGCCTTTATGACGGTCAACACCATAACCGAAATTATGGGCGTTCCTGCCGAAATTATCGAGCGCGAAGGTTATCTTAAGGTGAAGCTTTCAATTGGCGGTGCAAAACGCTGTCAGGCTCTTCTTGAAGGGTTTCATCTTCACTTAACAGAACTCCAGAAACAATATCCACATAATATCAAGGTTATTTAACGGAGGTATAACTTATGCTTAAAATAAACATTCAGCTGTTCGCCCACAAAAAGGGTGTCGGCTCAACAAAAAACGGACGGGATTCAGAATCCAAACGCCTCGGCGTAAAGCGGGCTGACGGGCAGTTTGTGCTGGCAGGCAACATTTTGGTGCGTCAGCGCGGCACACATATTCATCCCGGTGACGGCGTTGGTATCGGCAAGGACGATACCTTGTTTGCGCTTGTTGACGGCAAGGTCAGCTTTGAGCGTATGGGCAAAAAACGCAAGCGCGTTTGTATCAGCAACATCGAGCAGTAAATCTGCTTTGTTTAAACCGATTAATTCGGTAAGACCGACCCGAATTATCCCCGCCGCCAACGGTGGGGATTTTTGTTAATAATACAGCATATAATATTTACTTATTATTAAACATTTCTTATACTAATTTAATTTATAAATGTAGATAATATCCAAGTCCGTTGAATATCTTCTTATTATGATATTTCTATATATTTATTTTAAATTAGTATTAAACAATAAAGGAGCGGTATATGTTTATTGATACTGCAACAATTAAAATAAAGGCTGGGGACGGCGGGGACGGCGCCGTTTCATTCCACCGGGAGAAATACGTTGCGGCGGGCGGTCCCGACGGCGGTGACGGAGGACAGGGCGGTGATGTGGTTTTCATCATTGATGAAGGTATAAATACACTTGCCGATTTCCGTTATAAGCGTAAATTCTTTGCCGAAAACGGGCAACCCGGGGGCAAAAAGCGTTGTTTCGGGAAGTCGGGGAGCACTATGGAAATTAAGGTTCCGCGCGGAACTCTGATTTATGATAACGAGACCGGCTGCCTGATGGCCGATATGTCAGGGGATGAGCCGTTTATAGCCGCAAAGGGCGGGCGAGGCGGCTGGGGCAACAGTCATTTTGCAACCCCTTCACGGCAGATCCCGCGTTTTGCCAAGCCCGGGATTCCGGGGGATGAATATGAGCTCAGGCTGGAGCTCAAGCTGCTTGCCGATGTTGGGCTGGTCGGCTTTCCGAATGTCGGGAAATCCTCTCTTTTATCTGTTGTCAGCGAGGCGCGACCCGAAATTGCCGATTATCATTTCACCACCCTTTCCCCGATATTGGGGGTAATTCGTGTCTCGGAGGGCACATCCTTTGTAATGGCCGATATACCGGGAATTATCGAGGGGGCGAGCGAAGGCTCCGGGCTGGGGCATGAATTTCTTCGCCATATCGAGCGTTGCCGGCTTCTTGTTCATGTGGTCGATGTGTCGGGGAGCGAGGGGCGCGACCCGCTTCAGGATATCGCGGCAATTAACAAGGAGCTTAAGGATTATAATCCCGAGCTGGCATCCCGTCCCATGATAATAGCGGGGAATAAATGTGATTTGACAGATGACGAAAGCGTGAATAAGTTTGCCGCCGCGATACGCGCACAGGGGTATGAGTTTTTCCCCATCATGGCGGCGATTGCCCACGGTACCGATGAATTGATTAAGAAATGCGCCGAACTATTGTCCAAGCTGCCCCCCATCCACGAATACACCCCCGACCCGATACCGCGGCCGGATATTGATATGGCAAAGGATCACGATGTAAACATCAAGCGCAGGGATGACGGGGCTTATGTTATCCAGGGGAAATGGCTGCTCCGCTTTTTGCGCGGCGTAAACATGGACGATTACGACAGTCTGCAATATCTCCAGCATATACTGCAAAAAAGCGGTGTAATTGATAAGCTGCGCCAAGCCGGAGTGAATAACGGCGATACCGTATGCATTTATGATTTTGAGTTTGATTTTATTGAGTAGGAAGGATTATTGATATATATGAATCGATTTATTGAAAAGGATGTGGATTTGCGCACCCTGAGCCCGCTTACCCTGGCTTTTGTAGGTGACGGCGTTTATGAGCTCATGGTAAGGGAATCCCTTGTCTGTCAAGCCAACCGCCCAAACGGTGAGCTGCATAAATTATCGGTTGAAATGGTGCGTGCCGAAGCCCAGTCGGCAGCCATGGACATAATTCTTCCCCTGCTCAACGAGGATGAGGAGGCTGTTTTCCGCCGCGGGCGCAATGCCCATACCACACGGGCGGGCGGGGATTATCATCGCGCGACCGGATTGGAAGCACTTTTCGGTTATCTTTATCTTATCGGGAATATTGAGCGAATCAGGGTATTATTTAACGCTGTTCATGGGAATAATAACGAATAAATTCTAAACATGACCAAGGAATGATTATTCGTATGAGCCGTGAAAACAGCAAATCCAAGCGTATGTTGAGCGATGGATTGTTCTATCTTATCGGAAGCATATTATATTCGTTTTCGGTCGCGGTTTTTATTGCACCGAATAAAATATCCCCGGGAGGGCTCACCGGGGTTGCAACACTTATAAATCATATTTTCACGTTCCCTGTCGGAACGGCAATTTTCGTTATGAATATTCCTCTCCTGATTGCCGCATGGAGGCGACTGGGGCCGGATTTTACAGTTCGCACATCAATAGTCACGGTATTTGTATCGGTGCTTATTGATGTGTTTTCGCTTTTTATCCCGCCGTTTCACGGTAATATTATGCTTGTCGCCATATTCGGCGGCGTTTTCTCCGGGCTGGGTTTGGGGCTTATTTATATGCGGGGCGGAACAACCGGCGGGAGCGAAATAGTCGCTCGCCTTGTGGGGATTAAGACCCCGCATATTCCGATCGGACGGTTGCTTTTGCTGGTGGATACAGCGGTTGTTGCGGTTACGTCGGCGGCGTTTGGGAATATTGAAAGTGCGCTGTATGCATTGATTTTGATTTATGCTTCAACCACGGTGATGGATACACTCATTTACGGCAGGGATAAGGGCAACCTGCTGCTTATTGTAACCGACCATGCAGATGAGGTTACACAGCAGGTAATCCAAAAAATCGGGCGGGGGGTAACCAAGCTGAACGCTTCCGGAGGATATTCGGGAGCCGAAAAGCGAGTGCTGTTTTGCGCGGTCCGCCCGTCCGAGGTTTATGTTTTGAAGACCCTTGTTTATGATATCGACCAAAGTGCATTTATTGTTGTTGTTACAACAGATGAGGTGCTGGGCGAGGGGTTCAGACCCTTTAAAAACCGTTGATTTTCCTTTTCACCACCCGCTGATGCCGCCTTTTTGCATTGCGCCGATTATTCGCTCGGACAGCCCGCCGTATTTATTCGATAATTCCGCAATCAGATCATTCATTTCCTGCCTGTGGGTTTTGCCGTCCGCCGGGCAGCGGGATTTTACAACCGGCAGACCGCATCTCACAACAGCCGAACCGATCTCCTTTTCCTCAATGAAAACAAGGGGTCGAATAATCCGAAGCTGCCTTTGAGTGAGCTCGGATACCGGCGAAAAGCAGCTTATTCTTCCCCCCGCAAAC
>JAQUHC010000157.1 GCA_028683785.1 Oscillospiraceae bacterium | reverse complement strand
TACCGCGCAGGCATTGGCGTTAATCTGCGCGGGGGCAATAATCGGGTGGCTATCGAGTATTCTGCGCAAAGCGGCAATATGTTTGTCGGATGTGCCGCAGCAGCCTCCCACAATGGTTGCGCCGGCATCCAGAAGCTTTTGCACTTCCAGCGAAAACCGAATCGGGTCAAGCTCCCCCTGCTCATCCATAGCGTTGGGCTTTGCAACCAAGGGCACCTTGGCATGGGGCAGAGCCTCGGACAACTGACCTGCCATAAACGAAACCCCGTTAGAGCAGTTCAACCCAACCGCCGCCGCTCCCATAGATTGAAGTGTGATTACAAACGGAAGCAACCGCCCTCCTGACAATGTCCGCCCGTTTTTATCTACGGTCACTGTTACAAATACAGGGAGTCCGGTTTTTCGTGCCGCCGATAATGCGGCGCGGGCTTCGGTAAGATTGGTCATGGTCTCGCAGACAATCAGGTCGACCCCGGCTTCATACAGCGCGGTTGCCTGCTCACAATATATTTTCTCATAATCTTCAAATGGGGTATCCCCCCACGGCAAGGGTAATAAGCCTGTGGGCGACATGTCGCCGGCAACCAAAACCTTCCTGCCGGGGTTATCGGCTATAACGCCTTTTGTAAGAGCAGCCAGCCTTTTATTCATCTCAACAACCCTGTCACCCAACCCGTATTTGTTTAAACAAACCCGATTGGCTCCGAAAGACGGCACATACAGCACATCACATCCGGCATCAACATAACCCTGTTGTATTGAAATCAGGCTGTCGGGATTATCAAGTATCCACTGCTCCGGACAGACATCAGGCGGCATTCCGGCAGCCATAAGTCGGGTGCCGGTTGCACCGTCCAGCAGCAAAGGCAGCTTCATACTTATTATCATCCTTTCAATTGTTTAAAATTACATTGATTCGGGAGCGTCGATTTTAAGGAGTACAAGTGCGTTTTTAAGGGTGTGGCGGGCGGCAGAGCATAATGCCAAACGCACCTGCATAAGCGGCTCATCCTCACCTTTTACACGGCAGGAATTATAAAACTTGTGAAACAATGAAGCCAGCTCCAGGCAATATCGTGTAATGCGGGCGGGGTCGCTTGCCTTGGCAGACTCGATTATTTCAACCGTAAATCCGGCAAGATGGCGGATAAGCTCCTTTTCATCCGGCAGGGTAAGCAGCGAAAGCTCGGCCTTGGTGCAGCCGCGGGGATTTATACCCTCGCCCTCAAGGTTGCGGAATATCGAGCAGATACGCGCATGAGCATACTGCACATAATAGACCGGATTTTGGGAGGATTGCTCCACCGCAAGCTCAAGGTCAAAATCCATCTGTGTGTTGGCCTCCCGCTGATTGAAGAAAAAGCGGGCTGCATCAACCGGGACCTCGTCTAAAAGGTCGGAAAGCTGTATAGCTTTGCCCGAACGCTTGGACATACGCACAATCTCGTTGCCCCTCATAAGGCGAACCAGCTGAATTAACACAATCTTCAGCTTGCTGCCGTCCAGACCTATGGCATCCATTGCGCCCTTCATTCTGGCTACATGACCGTGATGGTCGGCTCCCCATACATTAATGCAGGTGTCAAATCCGCGGTTGAATTTGTTGCGGTGATAGGCGATATCGGCGGCGAAATATGTGGGATTTCCGTTGGCGCGTATCAGAACTTCATCCTTTTCTCCGCCGTATTCCGATGCCTTATACCAAAGCGCTCCCTCTTTTTCATATGTCATTCCCCGCTCGGTAAGCAGTTTGATTGTATCATCAATATCCCCGTTTTCATGCAGAGAGGACTCATAAAACCACCTGTCATATTTAATTCTGTATTTTTCCAAATCCCTTTGCATGCGTTCAATATTAATAGGCAGGGCATATTTCACCAAAGCTGCCCTGCGCTCCACTTGGTCGGCTTCAAGGTATTTATCTTTATAAATCGCGGCAAATCCTGCAGCGTGCTCCCGAATATCGTCACCGTGATAGGCGTCCTCGGGAAACTCGATTGCATCCTCACCCTTTAAATGTTGAATATATCTCGCTTCAAGCGACATCCCGAATTTTTCAATCTGATTGCCTGCGTCGTTTATATAAAACTCCCGCCAAACATCATATCCGGCAGCATCCAGCACCGATGCCAGACAGTCGCCCAATGCGCCTCCCCTGGCGTTACCCATATGCATCGGACCTGTGGGGTTGGCGGACACGAATTCCACCATCACCTTTTTCCCCTTGCCGAAATCCGAGCGTCCGTATTTTTCAGCCTGCTCCAGAATATCGGCAACAACCCCGGCATAAAAGTCGGACGACAGGGTAAAATTGATAAATCCCGGACGGGCAACCTCGACCTTGTCAAACAATGTGCCGTCAATAATAATATAACGGTTTATTATCTCGGCAATTTTTATTGGAGGTAAACGGAATACCTTTGCAGATACCATGGCGGCATTGGTGGATAGGTCCCCGTGCGAACGGTCGGCGGGAACCTCCACGCCAAAAGCAGGGATGGGTTGACTTGCAAGCTCCCCTTCGGCGACCGCCGCCCCCATCGCATTGAGTATTATCTCATAAAGCTGTTTTTCAGCCTCTATAACCATTTTTGACATAAGTTAATTTCCCCTTGCGTATATTTTATAATTAATTTTCCGGATTTAAGTTTGTTTTTCGACGCTTTACCGGTGCCTTTATCGATTGGTCTTGAGTTTTGCGTACCGAAACATATACATCATGAGCCGAAGCAAGACCGGAATTTATATCCAATGTGTAGTGAAAATCAAAATCCCCTCCGCCATCGGCAAGATTGGTGCGTATATCCTTTGCGTATATCCCCATCATCATGCTGCCGTAACCGGTATCATAATTGCAGACCGTCCGCCGTCCCTTTTCCAGCAACATAATGGTATTCATTGCTCCCTTTCGCTCTAGGGTTATTGCGGTCGGGTTTATAAGCAGCGAAGTCGTTACACCCTCCATGCCGGTGGTCTCGCTCTCTTGATATGTCAGCTTGTAGCCGTCCGGGGTATGCTCCATCTGCCCCATGGTGCTGAGCTCAAGCTCGTTGCTCTCCCCCTGAGAATGCTGAACCCCTTTTATTGAAATCCATACCTTCATTTTGTAAATCTCTCCGTATAATTATATTGCTATTTTACTATTAGTATATTTTCATCCTTTTATTAATGCGGTTTCGGGTATGTCCACCTTCTCTATATCAACCGTCATTATATCGTCGTCCACCTCGCACCCCAAAAACATATCTGCAACCCGGGTAAAGTCCTCGGGACGGTCGCTCACATAAAAACGCGCGCGTCCCTTTGGTGACGGATCGCCCAACAAACCCGATTCAGCCAACAGCTCGGCACAGGCGGCTGCAGTCGCATGCCCTGAATCAATCAAGGTAACATTCCCTCCTAAAACATCCCCGATAACAGAGGCAAGAAGCGGGAAATGAGTACAGCCCAGCAGCAGTGTATCTATGCCCTGCTTACCTAACGGGTTAAGATAACGCTCAACGGTAAGCCTGGTAATGTCATCGTTCCTGTCTATCCAGCCGTTTTCCACCAGCGGTACGAATAAGGGGCAGGCCTTTTCAAAAACCTGAATTTCCGGGTTAATCTGCATAATCCTTCGCCTGAAAGAGCCTGAATTAATGGTTGCAGCTGTGCCGATTACCCCGATTTTACCGTTTCTTGTAGACTTTATGGCTGCATCAGCGGAGGGCTCGACCACCCCTGTGGCTGCAACAGGCAGCGACTTTAAAACATGGGAGGCAACCGAGCTGACCGTCCCGCAGGCGGCAATAATATATTTAACCTGCTCGGACATGAGAAAACGGCAGTCCTGCTTGGTATATCTTTCTATGGTTTGAGGGCTGCGGGTTCCGTATGGCACGCGACCGGTATCCCCAAAATAGACGATATCTTCCCCCGGAAGCTGATGCATAAGCTGCCGAACCACGGTAAGCCCGCCCAGCCCGGAATCAAAAACCCCGATCGGCCGGTTATCCATCGTCCATCCCCCCTAAAGTATATAGTAATTGCTAAGCTAATCAGAATAATTATGGAAATAATAATACCATATCAACGCTGTTATAGCAATGATTTTAAAAGACGAATGGGTGTAAATCCCTGACTAACGATACCATTGTGCCTGTGCTGTAATAATTCCAGTCTATTTTT
This sequence comes from Oscillospiraceae bacterium, assembly GCA_028683785.1. Taxonomy (GTDB): domain Bacteria; phylum Bacillota; class Clostridia; order Oscillospirales; family Acutalibacteraceae; genus Avimonas. The sequence goes on along the minus strand of JAQUHC010000157.1, from coordinate 227 downwards.
AGTAGTTTACGATTTACTAAATTGTACTTTAGCAATTATTTAATAACAAGTATGTCATCAAAAAAGTCCTTGCATATTTCGCTAAAAAAGTCCTTGCATGTTTACGGGGTGTTCAGCATATAAAAAGGCTGCTGCTAAAGGCTTGTTCTTCTATCAATAAATTTCTGTTCACAGAACGGACAGATATGGAATCTGCCCCTACAGAACGGAGATCGGAAGAGCGTCGG
>JAQUHC010000028.1 GCA_028683785.1 Oscillospiraceae bacterium | reverse complement strand
CGCCGTGCAAGAGGATTTCGCACCATTGAGGGTTATATATCCGCTATTTTTCTTGCTGTGGGGAAACTCAAACTTTCCTGTCCTACTCTTTTTGCGTAACTTTTCACGGAAAGAAGAAAAGAACCTCCTCTGTATTCCCCCTTGCCGAGAGAGAAATTGCGTGTTACAATATGTATAACAAAAGGGTCATTTATAAAAAAGCATAGGAGGGCAACATTATGTTGATTAAACAGCTTTCCATTTTTGTCGAGAACAAGTCTGGGCGGCTTGCCGATATTACCGCCGTTATTGCCCAAGCGGGGATTGACATCCGCGCCCTATCCATTGCAGACACAACCAATTTCGGAATTCTGCGCCTTATTGTGGACAAACCGGATGAGGCAGAAAAGGCGTTAAAGGAAGCCGGGTTGACGGTTTCGTTGACAAATGTGATTGCCATCGGTATCCCCGATAAACCCGGAGGGTTTGCGAGTGCCATGAAAGGCCTTGCCGACGCGGGTGTCGGTATCGAGTATATGTATGCCTTTATATCCCGCGACCAGGGGCGCGCCTGTGTTATTCTGCGGGTCGGAGATAACGACCTTGCCATAAACGCGCTCAAAAAAGCAGATGTAGAAATTCTTACCGGAGAACGCATTTACACAATGTAATGACCGTATTAAGTATAGGGGCTGCATATTGGCTGGCCCCTATATTTTTATAATAATCTGACAGGGGTAAGACGGATGGAATATACTAAGGCTGTTGAATATATTGACACACTCAAATCAGGCGGTATTAAGCCGGGGCTTGAAAGAATAAAGCGTATTTTAAGGCTGCGCGGCAATCCCGAGAGGAAACTAAAGTTTATACATGTTGCGGGTACTAACGGCAAGGGGTCCACCGCCCGCATGATTCAATCCATGCTTACCGCGGGGGGTTACAAAACCGGTCTTTATTCTTCTCCTTGCGTTACAGGACTGAGAGATACTATAACTGTGGACGGGACTTCGATATCCGAAGAAGATTTCTCCGATATAACCTGCCTTTTAAGATCGCATCAATCCGATATGGGCGGGGCAGGGGAGATGTCGGAATTTGAGCTGACAACGGCGCTTGCATTCATATACTTTGAGAAGCAGAATACAGATATATGTGTGGTTGAATGCGGTTTGGGAGGGCAGGATGACGCCACCAATGTTATACCGCCTCCGCTTGCCGCCGTAATTACTCCGGTATCGTCAGATCATGCCGCCCTGTTGGGAATGACCATTGCACAAATTACAGCTAATAAATGCGGCATTATCAAGCCCCCTTGTGCGGTAATAACCTCTCCCGCTCAGGATGGTGACGGGCTTGCGGTTATCATGGAGACCGCCGCCCGGCATGGCCTGACGGTGAGAATTCCGTCTGTGGGTTCGGCTCCTGTCAAATCGCTTGCTTTGGGAAGTACCGAATTTATATATGATGATATGAATATTTATCTTCCCTTGACAGGTTTATTTCAGCGTGACAATGCGCTTACTGCCATTGAAACTGTCAGTGCCGTGGAACAGGCGGGATTTCCTGTGAGCAAACAGCATATAATCGACGGGCTGCGCACCGCAGAAATGCCTTGCCGCCAGGAGGTTATCAGATCATCCCCTCTTATTATGGTTGACGGCGCTCATAATCCACATGGGGTTGCAGCACTTGCCCGGACCTTATCGCTTCATTCTCTTAATGGGCTTACCCTTGTTGTCGGGATGCTTGCAGACAAGGATGTTGCAGGTTGTATGTCCTTGCTGACCCCCTTCTGCCGCCGTGCGGTATGCTGTACCCCGGACAACCCGCGCGCTCTTCCTGCCTCTGATTTGGCACAAATACTTCATAATGTCGCCACCGAGCTTGTTGTCGAAATTGCCGATTCAGCGGCAGCCGCTCTACAGCTTGCGCAAAGCGATGCTCAAGCCCCCCTGTTGATTACCGGCTCATTCTATCTGGCAGCCCCTCTCCGTCGGTTATTGATTGTGTAATTTTTACAAACTTGAAGTAATTACAAAATAAACGATGATTTTTCTTGTAAGCAGTGATATACTAATACTACTATGAAATAAAGGCTGCGATAAAATTATCGCTTAAAACGCATTCTTTTTATACTTATTTAATTTAAAATTATAAGGAATACTGCTCTATTTTATCTGCTTTTATAATTATAATCTGCTTTTATAATTATATAAACATGATTTCTATATACGAAGGGGAAGTGAAAAAATGGGAAAGAAAATTACCGATAAGGTTACATGGGTTGGCAAGGTGGATTGGGAGCTTAGGAAATTTCACGGAGATGAATATTCAACACATCGCGGCTCGTCATATAACGCTTATCTGATAAGGGATAAGAAAACGGCACTCATTGATACCGTCTGGAAGCCATATGATAAAGAATTTGTTGCCAAGCTGAAAGAGGAAATCGATCTTAAGGATATTGATTATATTATCGCTTGTCACGGCGAGGTTGACCACAGCGGTTCCCTGTCCGAATTAATCCGGGAAATCCCGGAGGTTCCGGTATACTGCACCGCCAATGCCGTAAAGTCGCTTAAAGGACAATATCATGAGGACTGGAATTTTGTGACGGTCAAAACAGGGGCTACGCTGGAGTTGGGGGATACGGTTCTGACATTTATTGAAGCTTCGATGCTGCACTGGCCGGATACGATGTTCACCTATATGAGCGGGGATAATATACTGTTCAGTAATGATGGGTTCGGTCAGCACTACGCCTCTGAAACTCTGTTCAATGATTCGGTAGACCAGGGTGAGCTTGAATATGAGGCAATAAAGTATTATGCCAATATACTCACCCCCTTCAGCCAGATTGCAACAAGGAAAATTAATCAGCTTTTGGGCTTAAATCTGAAGATAGACATGATCTGCCCAAGCCACGGGGTTATATGGAAGAATAATCCGAACCAGATTGTAGAGAAATATCTAAAATGGGCGGATAATTATCAGGAAAACCAAATAACGATTATCTATGATACAATGTGGAATGCAACCCGACGGATGGCAGAAGCCATTGCCGAGGGGATTGAAGCGGCAGACCCGAATGTTACGGTAAAGTTGTTCAGCGCATCCAAAACCGATAAAACGGATATTATGACCGAGGTATTTCGCTCCCGCGCTGTTTTGGTAGGTTCCCCCACAGTTAACGGTGGGTATCTGTATGCGATTGCAGGTATTTTGGAGCTTATGCACGGTTTGAAATTCAAGAATAAAAAGGCAGCCGCTTTCGGAAGCTATGGCTGGAGCGGTGAAGCTGTAAAACGAATAAATGAGGAGCTCCAAAAGGCCGGATTTGATGTGGTGGACGACGGGATCCGCTCGACATGGCTACCCGATTCCGATGAAACCGGCAGGTTGATCGAATACGGTAAGCAGCTGGGAGAAAAATTAAAAAGTTAATAAACAATATGTTTTAATATTTGATATAATGTAGTAAAATGATGAATACACATATTACCAAGCAGATTATTATTTAAGGAGAGATTAGATTGAAAAAATCACTGGCCATAACACTGGGTGCAATCGGCGGATTAATTCTTATTATACTTATTTGGGGAATTGCCTCTTATAACGGAATTGTGACGGCTGAAACCACCGTTGAGGAAAAGGCAAGTACCATACAGGTTGATCTTCAGCGCCGTGCTGATTTAGTCCCCAATTTGGTAGAAACGGTTAAAGGATATGCCACCCATGAAGAGAAGATATTTACCGAACTTGCCGATGCCCGTGCAAGGTTGGGCGGCGCCAAGACAATAGAAGAACAGGAAGCAGCAAACAACGAGCTTTCGGGTGCGCTTTCGCGTCTGATGGTTATTGTAGAAAACTACCCGGACCTTAAAGCCAGTAAAAATTTCGAAAATCTTCAAGTCCAGCTCGAAGGAACAGAAAACCGCATTAAGATTTCCCGTACGGATTACAATAAGGCGGTTAAGGATTATAATTTGCGTCTGCGCCGCTTCCCGTCGTCCATAATCGCCGGAATATTTGGATTTGAGAAGGCAGATATGTTTGAAGGTCAAGAAGGAATAGATACAGTACCCCAAGTAAACTTCTGATGGCGGGAGGAAAGAGCATGGATTGCTCCTATATAAACAAAAAACGCGTTCTGCTCCTGCCTTTGCTTCTTATTATGGTGACCTTTTTGCTCTGGGGCTGTGGGGAAGCAAAAGAGGATTTAAAACCCACCAACCGATTTTTTGTAAATGATTTCGCGGATGTCATATCTTCTGCCGATGAGGATGAAATGTATAATCGCGGAGTCAAGCTGCAAGAAAAAACAGGCGCCCAGGTGGTTGTTGTTACGGTAAAGTCCCTGAACGGCAGTGATATCCGCGACTTCGGGCTTGCTCTGGGTCGGGATTGGGGTATCGGTCAGAAGGACAAAAATAACGGCGTTTTGCTGCTTCTGTCGCTGGATGAGCGAGAGATAAGCATTGAAGTCGGTTACGGTCTTGAGGGCGGTCTGACCGATATTGAAACAAAAATTATTCAGCGTGAGTATGCCATACCCCATTTAAAGCAAGATGACTTTTCAACCGGCTTGAAAAAAGCGTATATTGCCTTGGTAAACGAGGTATATATTGAGTACGGAATTCAGCCCGAAGATGGATATACACCCGCTGAGCAGATTGCTCTGGAAAACAACGAGGACGAGTATGATGAAAACAACCCGCTGCAGTTGATTGCTCCTTTTGTATTGGTTATAATATTTATTATTTTGTTTTTCTCACGCGGACGCCGAGGTAATATACCATTCATTTTCTTTGGCGGCGGCAGAGGAGGCGGAGGCTTCGGAGGCGGAGGTTTTGGCGGAGGCGGAGGCTTCAGCGGAGGCGGCGGCAGCTTCGGAGGCGGCGGCAGCTCAAGCAAATTCTAATACTAATCTCAAATAAAAGCGAATTCTTTATGATCGTTCCATCTTTCAACCATCTTATCCGGGTTATTCAGGCGCACACACAGGTGCGCCGCTACGTCATCACATAAAATTCACCGAATAAATGCATAATTTTAGGGCTGACACACATTTTTACTCGTGCGTCAGCCCCGATTTTATATAATGAAGTGGAGTGTCTATTACTTGTTTTTCAGGTTAAACCACGCGTCAAGACCGGGATAAACCGCGATATCTCCCAGCTCTTCTTCAATTCTTAGGAGCTGATTGTATTTTGCAACACGGTCGGTACGAGAGGGGGCGCCTGTTTTAATCTGGCCTGCGTTGGTTGCAACAGCAATATCAGCAATGGTTACATCCTCGGTTTCACCCGAACGGTGTGAGGTAACTGCGGTATATCCTGCACGGTTTGCCGTCTGGATGGCATCCAAAGTCTCGGTCAATGTGCCGATCTGGTTGACCTTAATGAGAATGGAGTTGGCAACACCAAGCTTAATACCCTTTTGAAGCCTCTTTGTGTTGGTGACAAACAGGTCATCGCCAACAAGCTGTACGCGTTCTCCCAGCTTATCGGTCAGCATCTTCCAGCCTTCCCAGTCCTCCTCGGCCATACCGTCCTCAATCGAGATTATCGGATATTTATCGGCCCAGTCTACCCAGAAATCGACCATTTCTTCGCGGGTTTTCATAACATCTGTTTTCCAGAAATAATAGCAACCCTCTTTACCCTTTTTCTTGGCTTCCTCATACATTTCTGTGGAAGCGGGGTCGAGTGCAATGCGGAAATCATCGCCCGGCTTATAGCCTGCCTTTTCAATTGCCTCAACGATAACCACAAGGGCTTCCTCGTCGCTCTTTAAATTGGGTGCAAAGCCGCCCTCATCGCCCACGGCGGTTGAATAGCCCTTGGATGCAAGCACCTTTTTCAGGTTGTGGAAAACCTCGGCGCACATACGCAAAGCCTCTCGGAAGGAAGGAGCGCCCACAGGCATTATCATAAATTCCTGGCAGCTTACGCTGTTGTCGGCATGCTTACCCCCGTTAATAATGTTCATCATAGGGACAGGCAGGGTGTTTGCATTACAGCCGCCGATATATTTATAGAGACTGATATCCATGGCTTCGGCGGCTGCCTTGGCACAGGCAAGGGATACCGCTAAAATTGCATTGGCACCCAAGCGCGACTTGTTGGGGGTACCGTCCAGTTCGATCATGGCCCTGTCGATCGCGCCTTGTTCAAGTGCGTTCATGCCAATAATATGCTCTGCAATCTCATCGTTAATATTTGCAACGGCCTTCTCAACACCCTTGCCCATATATCGCGAATTATCCTCATCGCGCAGCTCACAGGCTTCAAACGCCCCTGTCGATGCCCCTGAAGGTACAGCGGCGCGACCTGTGATTCCGCCCTCAACCATGACCTCGGCTTCAACAGTTGGGTTTCCGCGAGAATCAATAACCTCTCTGGCAAATACGTCTACAATAGCAAGAAATGAATTCATCTGATGATCCTCCTTAGTAATATCAATCCCATTTGTTAGAATTATAACATACTGTATTTCAAAGGTAAATAGATAAAGAATACCGAATTCTTAAACATAAACGGTTTGTAATTTGTAAGGAACGCCGTTACCCCGTGCCTTATTTAATCCATAGATGGCTAATTTCCGTTGGCCGGAATAAAATCGATCTGACCTGCCGAAACATCGGTTGAAACAACACGCACCCTTATTTCGTCCCCAACAGTATAAACAGGTCTGCCTCGGCGGTCGGTCAAGGAGGCGACCTCGTCATATGATAATTCGGATTCGGGCAGGCTGTCGATATGCACAAGACCCTCGACCGAATTCGGCAGCTCCACAAACAGGCCAAAGAAAGAAACCGAGGAAATAATGCCGTCAAATTCATCCCCGATGAAGCGTCCCATATATTCTGCCATGTAACACGCTTCGCATTCACGCTCTGCCGTCATGGCGCGTATCTCATATTGTGACGACAGCTCCGAGGATTCGATAACAAATGACGAATAACGCCTGACCGTTTCATTTTTATTAATTCCCGATAATATTGCCGTCAGAATACGATGAATTGACAAATCGGAATAACGCCTGATAGGAGCGGTGAAATGGCAGTAATCCTTCAAAGATAATCCGTAATGACCGGCCGGACTGTGGCTGTATCTTGCTTTGGCCATTGATCTCAAAACACGGTCGGATATCAGGCGGGCATAAGGCGTTTCCCTTGCCTCCTCCATCAGTTTTCGAAGGTCGCCGGTCGACTTGTATTCCAGCGTTTTAAAACCCAGCCGTCGGGCGGTTTCGGCAAGAAGCTCAAGCTTTTTCGGGTCGGGCTGCTCATGGATGCGATATACGAAGGGTATTCCAAGCTTTCGGGCATATTCGGCAACGGCAACATTGGCGGCAATCATAAATTGCTCTATTATGCCCTCGCTTTCGCCCATAATTCGTTTGTCGATATCAATAGGATGCCCCTGCTCGTCCAGAACAAATACAGGCTCTGAGCTGACCAGTTCCATGGTTCCGCGCCCTGCTGCCGCTTTATCGAATTTGTCAGCCAGATTTCGCATGGCTTCAAGGGTCGGGCGGACAGAGGCGTATTTCTGTATTATTTCTTGGCCTGCGCTGCCGTCAAACAGAGCATTTACTTCGCTGTAAACCCCGCGTAAGCAGGAGCGTATTACGGTTTTACGAATTAATGTATCTGTCAGCACTCCGCTTTTATCAAGGGTCAGTATTGCAGAAAGCGCCAGCCTGTCCTGCCCTGCGTTCAGGGAGCATATACCGTTTGAAATCCCTTCGGGCAGCATGGGTATCACCCTGTCCGCAAAGTAAACCGAGGTTCCGCGGAGTCGTGCCTGACCATCCAGCGGGGTGTTTTCAACCACATAATGTGAAACATCGGCGATATGAACGCCCAGCCTCCATCCGGAGTCTGTTTCCTCGAGTGAAACAGCATCATCCAAATCCTTTGCATCACTGCCGTCAATTGTGAATACCGTTAATTCGCGCAGATCATCCCGCCCAGCAATATCCTTCTCGGTAATTCCGGATACAGCAAGTGTTTCAGCCTGTTCAAGCACATCCAGTGAAAATTCATTTGGGATACCGGCAGCATCCACAATGGCATCGGCGCAAACCTTTGCGGAATCCGCGCTCCCGTAGGTTGATATTATATTAGCAAAAAGTTCACCGTTACGATTGTATTCAGCCTCAAACCTTACCTTGTCGCCCACTTTAGCTGCAATATCCTTTTGCTTTTTTATTGGCAGATTAAAGCGTATAAATGCGTCCGGAACAATCAGCTTGAAACCGCCTTCATCTGTCAGCCTTCCGGTATACAGCCGACCGCCCTTTTCAATAACCTGCATCACCGTTCCGTTCGGGCCGCGTGAATCGCCTTCTTCTATGTTTATGAGCAGGGTGTCACCGGGCAGAGCCCCGTTTAAATTCCGACCCGGAATGAAAATATCATCACCGGTATCGGGTCGTGCGAAACCATATACCTGCTGCAAAGCCACAAGTTTTGCACGGACAGCGTTCGAAAGAGAGATCGAATATTTGCCCCTTTTATCTTTTGATATATCACCATCCTGCTCCATTTTGGCAAGGGTAATCAAAAAGCGGGCACGTTCCCTCTTTTTTATACCAAGCAGAGATGCCAGACGGTCTGCCGATACTCCGTTTTTCTCAGCTTTTATATGAAATTCGATTTTTCGTTTTAAATCACCTTTTGACCTGACAGCCAACAGATATCCTTCCCTTCAATTTGAAAAAATGCCCCGCTCGAAGGAGCAGGGCGTTTAATATAACTTTAATTACCGAGGAATTTTGTAACCAGCATTCCGACAAATACTACAACAAAAAAAGCAAAGGCAATTACCTTGGTCAATTTTGGAAGAATTGCATCCAGCGTTCGCGCTCTGCCCTTTTCAAGGAAAGAATCGGCGGCTCCTTGGATGGCTCCCAAATTAGACTGGCGGCCTTCTTGTAATAATACAATAGCAATAATCAACAACGACATGATGATTAGCACAATTCCAACAGCAATTTCAAAACCATTCATTAAAGACCCTCCACATAGTATTACAAAGCCTACCCAAATTATACTGTTACATATACTAGCACACAAAATTCTTAAATGCAAGAAAAATTTTGTAACCGAAAACTCGAATTACCTTATCCTATAACCTTTTTTGCAATATCCACCGATTCTTTTGCATCCTTTGCATAATAATCTGCACCTATTTTAACTGCATATTCTGCGGTCAGCACAGCGCCCCCAACCATGGTTTTAACAGGCAGGTTATTCTGTTTGATAAGCGATATTGTCTGCTCCATGCTTTTCAGGGTGGTGGTCATCAGTGCGCTTAAACCTATCATATCAGCCTTATACTTAATCGCGGTATCGACCACCGCCTGAGGGTTAACATCCCGTCCGAGGTCGATAACGGTATAACCGTAGTTTTGGAGAAGAACCTTGACTATATTTTTGCCGATATCGTGAATATCCCCCTTCACGGTGGCCAGTACAATAATCCCCTTGCTTAACGGCTGCCCGGAGACTTTCGCCAGCTTGCTCCTTATCACCTCAAACGCCGCCTGAGCTGCGCCGGCTGCTTGAATAAGCTGGGGCAGAAAGAGTATGCCCTTTTCAAAGGCAGAACCGGTTTTATCTAAAGCAGGAATGAGCTTATTATTGACAATGTCCATGGGTTGTGTGGTTTTCAAAAGTTCCTCGGTTATACGCGCCGCGTCCTGCTTTAAACCGCTTTCAACCGCATATCCAAGGTCGTCAGTCGACTCCTTTTTTTCTCCGGAAGGGTTGCCGACTGTTGGAGAATTAGCGTATTGAGCAATATACTCTGAGGCACCTTTATCGTAATTATAAAGAACATGGAATGCCCTTACCGCACCCATCATTGCATCTATATTGGGGTTTAATATCGGTAGGTCAAGTCCGTGCGCCAGTGCAAGGGTTAGAAAGGTTTGGTTTACCGTCTCCCTTTCGGGAAGACCAAACGAAATATTTGATACTCCCAATACGGTTTTAAGCCCAAGTGAGTCTTTAACCATTTTTAACGCATTTAAGGTCTGGGTTACAGCTTCCTGTTCCGCCGAAGCGGTAAGCGTGAGGCAGTCAATAAAAACATTTTCACGCTGTATACCCAGTTCAAGGGCTTTCATTAATATGCGGCGGGCTATATCATAACGCTGCTGAGCGGTTTTTGGTATGCCGTCTTTGTCGAGCGTCAGCCCCACCACCGCCGCACCGTACTTTTTCACAATCGGCAACAATGATGAAAGTGATTCCTCATCGCCGTTCACGGAATTTACTATGGCCTTTCCGTTATAATGGCGCAATCCGGTTTCCAAAACCTCGATATCGGATGAATCCAGTTGCAAAGGCACATCAAGCACGCCTTGCAAAGCCTTGATACTTTTGAGCATCATATCCTTTTCATCAACACCCGGCATGCCTACGTTTACATCCAGAATATCCGCCCCGGCATCGATTTGCTGTAACGCCTGCGAGATTATATAATCGACATCCTGATTGAGAAGTGCCTGCTTAAAAAGCTTTTTCCCCGTCGGATTGATACGCTCTCCGATTATTCTTACCCGGTCAATTATAACCGCTTTTGTTGCACTGCAAACTGCAACGGGAATGCTGACATCAACGAGGACCGGTTTTGTACCCTTTAATCTTAAGCCGATGGCTTTGATAGTTTCGGGGTTGGTTCCACAGCAGCCTCCCACGATTTTTATGCCCAAGGGTACAAGCTTCGCAATATAATCGGCAAATTTATCGGGAGGAAAATTAAATTTACCGGTGTTCGGGTCGGGGAGACCGGCATTGGGCTTTACCACGATTGGCAGGGTGGTCCATTGCGCCAGCTCCTCCACCAATGGCGCGAAGTCATCCGGTCCCAGAGAACAATTTATTCCGATAGCATCAATTCCTAAACCCTCAAGTGTCAAGGTCATTGAAGGCACACCGCAGCCGGTAAATGTACGCTGATTTTTTTCAAAAGTCATTGTGCACATGACAGGCAAGCTACTGTTTTCTTTGGCTGCAAGCACCGCGGCGCGTGCCTCTCCAAGGTCAGTCATGGTCTCGATAACAATGATGTCAGCGCCTGCCGACACACCCGCCGTTATTTCTTCTTTAAATATGTCTATTGCTTCATCAAATGAAAGGCTGCCGGTGGGTTCAAGCAACTGTCCGATAGGCCCAATATCAAGCGCAATAAGGCAATCCGTGCCCGCCGTCGCCTGTTTTGCCGCGGCAACCGCAGCCACTATAACCTCGGAAACCGAATATCCGCATCCCGCAAGCTTATACCTGTTTGCGCCCAGAGTATTTGTATATATAATATCGGCGCCGCTCTCGATATAAGCACGGTGTATCTCGGTTATCATGCCGGGATGGGTAATATTCAGCAGCTCGGGCAGTTCCCCTAAAGGCAGCCCCTTCCTTTGCAGCATGGTGCCCAGAGCCCCGTCAAGCAATATAAACGGTTTATTCAGCAGGCTTTGAAAGTCCACAGTATTCTCCCCTTTTTCGGAATGAGCAATTATTGATAAGCCGACAGTAATTGCAGCCTGTTCTTGACCCCTCAGGCTGTATATCACCGATACCGATTACAGCGGTAACAGATTTACGCGGTGTAAGAATGCTGTCTTTTGTGGCGCAAAGTCCGATTTTGCGAGGACTGTCCAACACGGATAAAAAATCCCGCTGCAGCTCTAAAGGCAGATCACCGTATCCCGGGCTGTATCGAGAGGTGAAAAAGCTGTCTGGATACTGCAGCTTGATTTCCTCCTCCATGTCGTCACAGAGCCGCTCAACCACCGCGGTGGCACAGCTGTCCATAACAAGCCCTGTTGTAATATCGGCAACCGAGGCACGGCGTATCAGTCTGTCCGCTTGCCCGGATATTGTTGCCGCAGTTAATACCGCAAGGCGGCAGTTTTTCAGGTGAAAGGCTATATCATTCCCGGTCAGTATAAGATTACAGCCCTCCAGATGTATACCCTTCGAATTAAAAACAATCGGGAATACAGCGTATATACACCGCGGTACAATCACTTGTTCAAGCTGTGCCGCACAATCATTAATCAGTGCGGTGGTGGCGGGGTCGGGCACTGATTTACCGTAGCCTAAATAGTGAAACACCTCGCTTTTATCTATTACAAGCGGTATTTCCGGCGAAAACATTCTTATCCCACTCAAAGGAAACACCCCTCTTTTTTAAGATGCTATCAATCAGCAATTAAGGATGAAATCGCTTGGGTTATCCTTCGGGCGACAAGAGGATTGTTCATGGTATACAGATGAATTCCCTGCACACCGTTTGATATCAGGTCTACAATCTGATCGACGGCATATGCAATCCCCGCATCGCGAAGAGCTTCGGGGTTATGCTCATATCTGCTTATAATTTTGGTGAATTTTACAGGCAGACTGGCGGCGGTTAAAGACACCATTCGCTCAATCTGTTTCTTGCTGGTGACCGGCATGATGCCTGCACCAATCGGCACATTGATTCCTGCAATCCGCGCTCTTTCAACAAAGGAGTAGAATACCGAGTTATCAAAAAACAGCTGTGAAACCAGATGCTCGGCACCTGCATCCACTTTTTTTCGAAGGTTATGAATATCATCAATCATGTTTTCGCCTTCGGGATGACCATGAGGATAGCACGCACCCGAAACATGAAAACCGCCCTGCTTTATTATATACTCCACCAGCTCGCTTGCATAACGAAAGTCGGTTTTGGGCGGGATGTCCGGTCGAAAATCCCCACGGAGCGCCAATATATTATCGATTCCCCGCTCTTTAAGCTGACCCAATATTTCCGAAATATCCTCACGGCTGTTATTTATGCAGGTAAGATGAGCAAGGGGCGTTATATTGAATTTGTCCTTTACGATTGAGGAAATATCAATGGTTGTTTTATCGGCCGGATTTCCGCCCGCCCCGTAAGTGACACTGATATAATCAGGATGAAGTCCCTCAAGTTGATCAAGTGTATTATAAATGGTGTCAATTGGGCTGTCTTTTTTTGGCGGAAAAATCTCGAACGAATAGACGGTCTGCTTCTTTTTGAATAATTCTGCTATGGACATAGTGCACCACCCCCACGGTCTTTAATGAGTGATTAGTATAATACACGATTTTACTTTTTTTTGCAATTAGATTAATCGTTTTTATATATGTATAATACGATGTCACTAAGAAAAAATAAAAAAGAGCGAAAATATCAGTAAAGGAAAGGCGTTGGGTGTTATAATGGATAAATCAAATAATTTTGTAAACGGATATGGAATTCCTATGGGATTTGGTATGGCTTTGGCTAAGAACTCAAAAGCAATGGATTATTTCTCCTCCCTGACAGAAGATGAGCGCAAAACGGTTATAGATGGCGTAAACGGTATAAGTTCAAAACAGGAAATGCAGGATTATATAAATAATTTGGTTAACCGAGGATATCAGGGATAGCATTGCGGGCGGGGATAAAACCCCGCCTATCTGCATTATTTTGCAATCTAAAGGTAATTTATAATTATAAAATGCTTTAGTTTGTATTGATTTTTTAAAGTGAATATGATAATATCGTCATACTGATTAAATGCTGGTTATACTTATACTAATTAATTTTTAATTTTAGCAATATACAATCTACTATATATTTTTAATTATGATATTTCTATATATTTATTTTAAATTGGTATTGTTATGCTTGAAATCAGCATTTTATACGCGGGAGTAGTTCAGTGGTAGAGCGTCAGCTTCCCAAGCTGAATGTCGCGGGTTCGAACCCCGTTTCCCGCTCCATGAAAAGACACTTGAATTGTATCAATTTAAGTGTCTTTTCAATTAAATCCACCCTTGCGTGTGGGTGAAATCAGCCTGACGGCTGATGAAATCCCTAAGGGGATGAAATCCGCAGCGGCGGATAGGGTGGATTTAATTTCACCTTTGTGCAAAGCACAAAGATTTCATCTGAACAAAGTGAAGATTTCATCGCAAGGCATACGCCTTGCGATCTCATTTTTCCCGCGTTTGGTCGTTGTTTATAAAGAATTTTAGAAATATATCATATATGGTATTGACAAATATATCATTTACGGTATAATATAGATAGTGAAACGGGTATAAAATAGGAAGTACGGTAAAAAATAATGTGGAATATTGATTTTTATGAAACCATGGATGGTGAAATACCAGTAGCCGAATTTTTAGACAGCTTACAAGCAAAGCATAAGGCAAAAGCTTTAAGACAAATCGATTTATTATCTGATTTTGGCATAGGCTTAAAAGAACCCTATGCTAAGCACATTGGAGAGGGTTTGTGGGAGCTTCGTATAAAATTTGCTAGTGATATATCCCGAGTTTTCTATTTTATTCCCGGAGCAAATAAGATTATACTACTGCATGGCTTTGTAAAAAAGACGCAGAAGACGCCGCCAGCCGAAATCAAAACTGCAATAGCACGAATGGACGACTACAGAGAGAGGTGCATAAAATGAATTTCAACGAGTACAAGAAAAGAGCATTAGCTAATGATCCTAAGCTGAATGAAGAATATAAAAGATTAGAACCGGAATATGAAATTATTCGGCAGGTGATAACGGCACGTGCAGAGCAAAATCTCTCTCAAGCGGATTTGGCCAAACGGGTCGGGATAAAACAAAGCAATATTAGCCGCCTGGAAAGCGGGAATTATAATCCCAGCCTTGACTTTTTAAGAAAAATCGCGTCTGGTCTTGGTAAAGAACTTCATGTGGAATTAAGATGATTTAGTGGGAGCCGTCCTTAATAGGATAGCTTCCACTATTTTATTATGGCTTTAGCGAAAAATATAGGGGCTGTTTTGCAACAGCCCCTATGATTGTGGGAATTTTTCTATTCAATTAATTCGTCAATGCAGCTCTTACAAATACATTTCCCACGAATATGCTTAAGGTTATTTTCATTGCTGCAAATAAAGCAACTACCTTGATAGGTATGCAGGATTAATCGGTTTCCTTCGTGCGTGATAGAAATGTTTGATTCAGTACCCCATCCCAATGCATTTCTATATTCTGCCGGTAAGACAATACGTCCAAAATCATCTAATTTTCGAATAATTTCTTCTTTCATAACAATTTCTCCTTCAATATTTCAAAATTACCTTTATAAGGGTAATTTATCACAAAGCTCGCTAAAAGTCAACCTAATATGGGTAATATTTATTCTTAAGAATGGTATTCTAAAACTAACCATATTAGGGTGAGGTGTATTTATGACATATTCTGAAGCAATTACTAAAAGAATTTTGGCTTTGTGTAAAGAAAGGAATATCACATTAAATAAATTAGCCACATTATCAGGAATGAAACAATCAACTCTTGAAAATATCGTTAAAGGTAATACAAAAAGTCCAGGGTTGAGGACATTACATCGACTTTCAATTGGTATGGGAATGACAATATCTGAACTATTAAACTTTCCTGAAATTAATGATGCTATATTTGAAGATGAGTAATATTACTAGTGGATAACATCTGCAATATATAATTTTGGGTTTTTATTGAACGGCAGGATTAGCTATAAATGCAACCGCCAGCAAATAAACTGCATCTTTTTTGTAGTACCCTTACATGAAAAGACACTTGAATTGATACAATTCAAGTGTCTTTTCAATTAAATCCACCCTTGCGTGTGGGTGAAATCAGCCTGATGGCTGATGAAATCCCTAAGGGGATGAAATCCGCAGCGGCGGATAGGGTGGATTTGATTTCAGAACGGTCTTGACCGTTCCGCCCGGAGGGAATACCGCAGGGAATTTGTATTTACCAAATAGAAAGCCTACTCGTTGACTTGGAAGAAATCACTCCAAAAATAAAAAGTAAACATTCATCTTTAAGTTTGTACTATACCAATACCAATTCAATATAAAAACTGATTATAATAAATACCCATATCATGTAAACAGCCCTGAACAGGTCTGATTATATGATATGGGTATTAATATTTTATTTTCTCAATTATCGGTTGAGTCTTCGGGGACTGTGGAAGCTTCAAATTGCTCGACTGCTTCTTCAACAGATATTTCGTCAACCGGCTCTTCATTAATTATTTGTTCTTCGGATGAAACTACCGGTTCGATTGCGGGGGAGAGCACCTGCACAATATAGCCTAATACAGCCAGAACGATTGCAAAAAGTAAATATTGACCGGCACCCGAAACATAAGAATTGATAATATCAAATTCGTTTCCTTTGAAAGCAAGTTGATACTGAGTCAGATAATTTTTTAAACTCTCCTGAATGTTTATGATAGCCCAAATCGAATAGATTGCCAATAAACCTGCTGTTACATATAGCACGATGCTGAGGATAGAAATTCTTTTTTTACACATTTAATCACTTTCTTTCTATGTTGTTGAGTTGTAACCTGTGTACCGACTGTGCCTAAATCAGAATAATTAGCCCAGCCAAGCAGAAGCTTCCAAGCTATCTCTGCAATTATATACAATAAAATTCTTATTGTCAAAGATATAACGATTAAAAAGGACAGAATATTGAATACGAAATATTAATCTGCAACAAAATGTCGAGGGGAGAAGGTAAGATCCGCTCTCCTTCTTTGGATAATAAACTTATCTGAGAAAACCGTTCTTAAGCTAAGCGTTCCAACAATTTTTGCGCCTGTGAAACCTCATGCAATTGATTTCCCCAATCAATCACAAACTGCAAATATGGCCGTGCTTCATCAAACTTGTTTTGCTGCATATACAGCTTTGCATGGAGCATACATTTTGCAATGCGCTGCCGGTTGGAGATTGGCTCCGATAACCCTGTCAACAGCGCTTCTGTTTCCTCAAGCCGGTGGTCGGCAAGAAGGAGTTCTGCTTGATTTAAGGCAGAGCTTACGAGCAAGGTATGCTTTTGGCCGGCTTTCATCTTGATATCCTGAATCATTTGATTCATTTTGGAATACCAGATTTTCGCTTGAAAAATATCCTCTTTTGCAATCAGAATGTCTGTCAAATTGTTGTAGTATACTATTTTTGTAATCGGAAGAGTGGTGCTGTATTGATCGATGTTGATGCCGGATAGAATAGACAACACTTCATCAAAGCGCCCCAACTCCCGCAGTGCGGCAGCTTTATTTATTAGTAATAATTGCTTATACGATTTGCTCCAGACTTTCTGCAACTGCTGTTCCGCAACCTCTAAAAGTGGATGGGGGTTGCATGTTTCATCAATCTGTTTGGCGGCTTGGTTTAAAACATATTGATTCGTTGAAAAAACAAAAAGCAAAGAGATGATAAATATAGCTGTTCCGAAAACAATCCATGTCATGGGGCGCAGCTTCACAGTAAATGCAAGCAGCAAAAAAGGAGTCCAACAAATTAAATTATAGATAATAAACGCAATGATTTTATGTTTCGATACCCATTTATTCATCGATTTTCCGCCTTTTCATTTTAATTTTTGACTGCGATATACTAACACTCCCTTTTTCCGAAAGACATCCAAAAACTTCTCATCGTTGGAATCAAATCGGTAAGGGTCAAGCTCCTCTCCGTTTTTCAGGAGAATCACATAGGAGGGGATATCCAACATATCTCCATAGCCACTGGGCGTTTGCTCCCGATAATGCAATTTGTCCACTTCATCATACGAATAATATTCGCCTTGCAGGCTCCAAAAATTTGTATTATCATAAAATCCGGTTTCGGTTAGTTTTATGTTCTGATGAGCGGTCAGAGCCAGAAACACCACAGAGCACGCTACCAAAACCCCCATCAGCGCTCTCATAAAACGATGTGTGGAGCGGCTGTTCACAGCGTTATCAAGAGCCGCCATCTGTTCATAATTCTTTTTGAAGAACAGTTTATAAAATCGTTTTGATTGAAAATAAAGCATAGGAATCCCGCAAATCATGGCAGGAAACATGGCGCTGGGGGCGTTTGCAAGGGTGCCCAACAGATAAACCGCGTCTCTGCTTTCAATGAAGTAGAATAAAAAGTAAATTGCTAAATACAAAGGCAGCCATATAAGCGCAAATATCAGCATCGCCGGAGCAATCATAAGGCCTTCCTTTATGTTGTTTTTTGGAATCCCGTTTTTATACAGTTCCGTCAGATTGATATAAATCGATTCGGGAACATGAGGACGGGGTGTTTGGGCATTGTCTAAATATTCAATTAATCTGTTTTCATAGGCCGTTTTATATTTTTGTTTTTTCAGTTTTTTCAATGCTGCCGTATAATTCCCTGTCATATAAGCCTCATAGGCTGGTGAAACGTATCTCATGAGGAGGAAGTCATAATAGTATGTAAGGAACCCTTTTTTATCCTGTTCTATCACCGAATGAACATCGTCTTTCAATCTTGAAATCAGGTTATCAAACTCTTCTCTCATTTCTTCTTCGTTTGCCATAGGAGATTGTTCCGCCTTCCACGATTCAAACCCATCTTTGCCGATATCGTGAAAGAAATTTTGCAGATCTTCTGTTGTGGGGTATTCTTTTTTCAGCATGAGAACGGCCGATTCAACTTCTTGATTGAACAACAAGGTCTTTTGTTCGGGGTCATACGATAAACTTTGAATATTCGGCATGATGGCTTCAACGGCTTCAGCCAAACAGCAAAAACCTTCTGTCATAGACTCAGGCGAAAGAATCAGCG
>JAQUHC010000027.1 GCA_028683785.1 Oscillospiraceae bacterium | reverse complement strand
GGCTCTAATGCAGCGTTTTTTTGATATGCATATAAGAAAATGGCAAAAGAGCGGGAAAGTGAGCGATTTTGCTTTTTTTAAAATACAGAGAATTTCACTCGGAAATCGCGCAAAAATTTTCCCGGAATTCATGGATGTCCTTTTCTGCAATAAAATCTGATGACGATTATATCGCATTTACGTATGCATATAAATATAATGATAAAATATACTGGTATACTAAAACTTATGATCCGGATTTCGCGAAATATAGTCCCGGACATTTGGCTGCATTGTATGACTTGAATTTCATCAAAAACAGTGAATTTACAGAGGTAGATCTTCTAAGAGGAGAAGAAGATTATAAGTTACATTGGACAAAACAATTTCGACTGAATTATAGATTTGTTCTTTTTAAAAAAAGTGTAAAATGTATTGTATATAGATTTTATATTATTATAATGGACAGGTTGTATCATACGAAACGCTTTTATCGTCTTACCAGATATTTATATAAAGTATTACGGCAATGTAGATTATTTTTTCGAAAGTAATATTTACATTTAATGTAGGGGAGGATATGGAATCCTCCCCTACATTGACAATCATTCGGGAGGATATGGAATCCTCCCCTACATTGACAATCATTCGGGAGGATATAGAATCCTCCCCTACATTTTAAAACCGATTTTCAACGATTTACCCTTTTTATGCCGATGTCTTCTTCATAAATGTATAAAATCAGCCTCGGAAACAACAAAAACCCGTAGGGGCGGATTCCATATCCGCCCGTTTTCGTCGGATTCCATATCCGCCCGTTTTCGTCGGATTCCATATCCGCCCGTTTCTGCGGATTCCATATCCGCCCGTTTCTGCGGATTCCATTATCCGCCCGTTTTCTGCGCATTCCATATCCGCCCGTTTCTGCGGATTCCATATCCGCCCGTTCAACAACAACAATTGCGTGAAAATGGTTGGGTATAACAACATATCGCGGATATTGTTTCATTGTTCGGGTAAATGCCGGTGCAAATCATTCGGGAGGATATGGAATCCTCCCCTACGCCACCAAATAAAATTTTATGCCTATAATCATAATATAAAAACCAATTTGTTTTGTGATAGAACCCTTAATTTGTTTATTATCCTCTACAATGTAGCGGCGCACCTGTGTGTGCGCCGATTTTCAACGATTTACCCTGTTTATGCCGGTGTCTTCTTTATAAATGTATAATCATAGGACTGACACACATTCAAATATTTATCTCCCTGTATATATCGCCTTTTTTTACGCCGGTTTTTGCCGCTGCATGCTTGGCCGCCTCGGATGCCGACATTCCCTGCTCCATAAATTCAGCGGCAAGTGATGCCGCCTGCCGAACAGTAAAGACAGGGACGGCAGGAGGCGGAGCCCCTTCGATAATCAGCACAATTTCCCCTTTCGGGGTTTCCTCGCTGAAACGGACAACGGCTTTTGATAGCGTGGTTCGAATAACCTCCTCGTGCAGCTTTGTAAGCTCGCGAACAATGGCTGTTTTCCGGTCTCCCAGAGCCTTATACAAATCATTAAGGGTGGCGGTAAGCTTATGGGGTGCCTCATAAAAGATTAAGGTTCGGCGCTCATCACATATCGATTGAAGATGCTCTTTTCTGTTTTTGCGGTTCATGCTGAGAAATCCCTCAAAAGTGAACCTTCCGGTGGGCAGCCCTGAAACCGCAAGCGCGGTAATCAAGGCGCTGGGGCCCGGAACAACCCCAACCTGAATTCCGCGCTCCATACACAAGCCAACCAGCTCCTCACCCGGGTCTGAAATGGCAGGCATCCCGGCATCGGTGACAAGGGCACAGCTTTCACCGGCCTCTATCCGTGAACATATTTGGGAGCCGCGCTCCCGCTTATTGTGCTCATAATAGCTGACCATGGGTTTTTTTATCTCAAAATGGTTGAGCAGCTTGATGGTAACCCGGGTATCCTCGGCAGCAATAAAATCACAATCCTGTAAAGCCTTGATTGCCCGAGGCGACATATCCGAGAGATTGCCGATCGGAGTTCCGACCAAAATAAGCTTTCCGGCCATAATATCCTCCAATTAGTATATATCGATATTATATTTACATAGTGTATAATTCTTTTCTTTGTGAGGTGGGGGTTCGCTCATAATCATAAGAGATAAACGGAGGCAATACCGAAAGCCCCCGGGAACCTCCCTTTCTCGCTTCGCACAAAAACAGCCATGGCTTGGATTTCGGGTCTGTATGAACAAAACGCAACCGTTTGGGCTCCAGCCCTGCTGATCCGAGAATATCAAACACATCTCGCAGCCTTTCCGGTTTATGGCACAGGCAAAACCGTCCGCCGTTACATAAAAGTCGATTCGCCGCCTGAACAACCTCGGTCAGGGTGCAGCCTTCCCCCTCATGCCGGGCGAGAAATGCGGCTTTATTTGCGCTCTTACCCCCTGTACCCGAAGCAAAATAGGGCGGGTTCATGGTAACCAAATTATAATGTCCTTCATTGAGTATACCTTGCAGGTTGCGCAAATCGGCATTATACACCCTGATGTGATTGTTCATCCCCGAACGCTCAACCGAACGCCGTGCCATCTCGGCGGCCTCGGGCTGAAGCTCGACCGCGTGTATTGTCGGCGGGTTATTGCTCCTGCACCAGACAAGAGGGATTATACCGCATCCTGTTCCCAGGTCACACACAATATCGTTCGGTTTCGGTGAGGAAAAACAGGCAAGCAAAAGCGCATCCTCTCCGAAGCTGTAATTATCCGTCACTTCGACGGTAATTCCCCCGCCGATATTCTCAAGACGAACTTCCGCTTCCATTATAAGCTCCATGTCCTTTCTCTTTTTGTTGTCCGCCCCCGAAAGATAAACTAATACAAATATGCCGGGCAACCGCAAAGGGAGCCCGGCAAAATTTCGCGAAACATAATATGTTGATTATTCCGGCTGGGGAGCGTCGACAGGGCAGACACCGGCACAGCTGCCGCATTCGGTGCAGAGTTCGGGATCAATCACATATTTGCCGTCGCCTTCCGAAATTGCCGAAACGGGGCATTCAGCCTCACAGGCGCCGCAAGAAATGCAGTCATCATTGATTTTATATGCCATATAGGAGCACCTCCTTTGTATTTCCATAATATAATAACATAGACTTTAAAAAAATCAATGCTTTTTTCGACACTCTATTCTTCAAGCTGACGAAGTTCATCTTCTTGGGCTTGGTCAACCTTTATTTTGGTGTCTCGGATAACCTTTATATCACGCAGAATTACCGATATCGACGGAGAATCGGGAGATTTATCAAGCTGTACCTTGAGCTCGCCGGTAAGCAGATTAGATTCGGTTACCATTCCCTTACCTTCCTTGGTGCTTACAACAGCCCCCACTTTGGGGGTTATTTTAAACAGGGCTTCATATGTGTCCTGCTCGTATTTCAAACAGCACATAAGGCGGCCGCATGACCCGGATATTTTGGTCGGATTA
Source organism: Oscillospiraceae bacterium (assembly GCA_028683785.1). GTDB lineage: Bacteria > Bacillota > Clostridia > Oscillospirales > Acutalibacteraceae > Avimonas. The sequence continues at coordinate 15,261 of JAQUHC010000027.1, read as the reverse complement.
AGCGACAATCCCTGCTCTTTTGCCATTTTTATTGACACTGGTTGGAAATCACTTAAAAACTGGGCGCAGCAGAAAGGGCGACCGCAAATCCCCATCCCGCCCATCATTTTCGCTTCATCGCGAACACCTATTTGGCGCAGCTCGATGCGTGTCCGGAAAACCGATGCAAGATCCTTGACAAGCTCCCGAAAATCCACCCGCCCGTCGGCAGTAAAATAAAACAGGATTTTAGAATTGTCAAACGCATATTCCACATCGACAAGCTTCATTTCAAGATTGTGGTCTTTTATCTTTTCCAGACAAATATCGAACGCACGCTTTTCCTTTTCCTCATTTTCTTTAGCGCGGGCGATATCCTCGGGCAGGGCGGGGCGGATCACCTTTTTGAGAGGTTTGACAATATCCGAATCCGGGACATCACGATTGACCATTGAAACCTCGCCGCATTCTATTCCGCAAGATGTTTCTACAACCGCCATATCCCCCCGTTCAAAGCTATGTCCGCCCGGGTCAAAATAATAAATTTTTCCCATATTTTTAAATCGAACACCAATAATCTCTGCCATTCGGCGTACCATGCCTTTCCATGCCGACAAAATGCGGCAAAATAAAATACTCTCATGTTTTGCGCAGCAAAACCAACGTTTTTTTCTTTTATCTACCCGCTGCCGTACGCAGTCGGCTGCACATAAGGGTCTGAAACAGTGTATGATTGACATATTGCCGCCTTGCACGCTTTAAAGACTCGACCGCATCCATAAGCTTCATCAGTTGTTCACTTGTAAGTGATGCGGCAAGATCCTCGGCAGCTTGGGGGCTGTATGATAAATCCTCATTAATTCCGGCGCGACGAACAAGAGCGTCACGAAAAATGATGTTAAGGGAATTTAGAACACCGTCTGCGGTATCTTTTCCCTTTTCCAGTTTACCGGTCAGGCGCAACAACTCAAGCTCATCCGGTTTGATAACGGCAAGTGCAAATTCGGGTGCCAGCTCCAGCACATTTCGGTAAGAACCATCCGAAAGCCCTGCCACCGCCTGCCCGATTATGCCGCCGAAAACCGTGGCGGCTTGTTCGGCGTCATCCGGGTCGGTGTCCGGCAAAATCTGCCTGATTATTTGGGCGGCAACTTTATTTTCTACCTGACCTATCGATACCCCGATTATGCGGGACTGCACTGTGGCCAAAAGCTGCGATCTGTTTTCGCAGGTGATTATAAATATAAGATATTCGGGAGGCTCCTCAAGAATTTTTAAAAGCACATTCTGAGCATTTTCTTCCATTCGCTGCATATCCGGCAGGATAATTATCCGCCTATGGGATTCATTTGGAATCACATAAGCATTATTACGCAAATCCCTGACAAACCCCTTTTTATAGGGATTAGTCTTCCCATCATCGGCAACTTCATATATATCGGGATGATTTCCTCCTGCGGACTTGATACAGGGAACACAAACGCCGCAGGGCTTTTCGGAAGAAGAAGTACATATCGCCGCCCGGGCTATCAGCCTTGCAAAAGTTTTCCTACCGCTGCCTGTCGGCCCTTCAATCAACAGGGCATGAGGAATTCGCCCCCCATCCACAAAGGAAGAGAGCAGCTGCTTTGCCTCCTCATTACCGGCAAATCCCTCAAACCTCATAAAAGCCTCTCTTTACTGAAGATTACAGCCGTTCGTACCGCTCAATATTCATAACAAACACGGTTGCCCCGCCCACCGTCACCTCTACGGGAATTGTCGCATATGCCGCATTCCCGTATGTGGTGCTGGGTATCATCTGGCTGCGTTTTTTTGAATACTTCTGTATAACATTCATTACCTCGTCCACGCGATTGTCATCCACACCCACAAGAAATGTGGTGTTCCCCGACATCAGAAAACCGCCGGTTGTTGCCAGCTTTGTAACCGTAAACCCTTCCTTTGTCAATGCGGAAGAAACCGTACCGCTGTCATCTTTATTAACGATTGCAAGAACCAACTTCATCGATATTCCCCCATTCGCATTATTACAGCATATGCTCATACATAATCACAGCACTCATTAACCTCGTTATATTATATCGCATCTTATACCTTGATACAAGTATTAGTATCCCCCTAATCCTCCCCGCAAGCCGTGTTTGCTATCCTGACAAACTGCTCCAATGAAAGCTCCTCGGCGCGGGACATCCGCGATATATCGGATTTATCAAGCAAAATGCCGACAGCAGCCTTATCAAAACCTGCACCTGTCAATGAGTTCACAAGGGTTTTACGCCTTTGCCCGAATGCCGACTTAATAATCTTAAACAGCAATTCCTCGTTTTTCACCTCAAACGGCGGGGATTTTCGAAGGTTGAGCTGAATAACCGCACTGTCCACCTTGGGGGAGGGCATAAAGCTGCCGCGGGATACCGGGAAAAGCAGTTTAGGTTGGGAATAATATCTCACCGCAAGGGTTACCGCTCCGCATTCCCGCGTTCCGGGTTCGGCACACAGCCGCACGGCCGCCTCTTTTTGCACCATAACCGTGATACTTTCAGCCTTAATCCGGCTTTCGAGCATCCTCATTATAATCGGCGAAGTGATATAATAGGGCAGGTTAGCGCATACACATACCCGCAGCCCTTTAAACTCCCGCTCAATCAATTTATGCAAGTCGACCTTCATTGCATCCCCGTGTATTATTTTAAGATTGGTCTGCTCCGCCAGCGTTTCATTCAGCAGCGGCAACAGCCCCGAGTCGATTTCGACCGACACCACCTTGGCGCCGCGAAGGCAAAGCTCCCGGGTCAACACCCCGATACCCGGTCCGATTTCAAGCACGCCGGTATTTTGATCCGCCCCGCATGCCTCGGCCATTTTTGGGCACACGGCGGGATTGATCAAAAAGTTCTGCCCCAGAGATTTTGAAAACCTGAAGCCGTGCCGGTCAAGAAGCTTCCGCACTGCCGAGATATCGGTCAAGCTCTGCATACCTTCATCCAATCCTTTTTAAAACTCCGAGAATGCAGCCGGCAACAGCGCCGACAGGGTTGTGATTTTTACAGCCTCACCTTGAGCCGAGGCGGATAAAACAATTATATCTCCGAACTCGAAAAGAAGCTGTCGACATATGCCGCAGGGCGAAACAGGCTTATCGGCGGCTACAGCCAGTGCCGTAAAGCTGCGTTCGCCCGCGCTTACAGCCGAAGTCAGGGCAGCCCGCTCTGCGCATATTGTACCACCGAACGATACACTTTCACAGTTGGCTCCCAGGTATATTCTGCCCGATTCCGCCAACAAAGCAGCCCCAACGGCAAAGCCCGAATACGGACAATAGGCATTTAATCTGACAGCCTGCGCCTTTAAGACAAGCTCATCCTGAGCCGCTTTTGATAAATCCATAATCAGCCCTCCGAGTATTCGCTTAAAATCTGCCCGATACTGATATCCGCTGTTGCACCATGGTATATTTTTTGTTATTATATCATAAGAATGCAACTCATACTAAATCCATTCTAAAACATTCCAGAATAGAGCGATGCGTTCCTAATACTAATTTAAAGTAGATATATAGAAATATCATAATAAGAAGATATACAACGGACGAGGATATTATCTATGTTTATAAATTAAATAAGTATAATACTAATTTAAATTAAATTAGTATAGGAAGAACGCGCCATGAGCGATAATTATGGAATAGTTATAGTTGGATTTAGTATCAAACAGAATATTTATCTCGATTATAAAATACATTATGAAAGGTATGGAGAATTTAATGAGCAGACGCGACAAAGAAAACTATTACCTTGATATTGCACAAGCCGTTTCCGAACGCGGCACCTGCCTGAGACGCAATTTCGGAGCAATCATAGTAAAAAACGACCAAATTCTGGCGACAGGATACAGCGGTGCGCCGCGAGGTCGTAAAAACTGCTCGGATATCGGTTCCTGCCTGCGTGAAAGCATGAACATCCCCAGGGGTGAGCGTTATGAGCTGTGCCGCTCGGTACACGCCGAAGCCAATGCGATAATCAGCGCTTCCCGAAGCGAAATGATCGGTTCAACCTTGTACTTGGTTGGGGTCGACAGCAATACAAAAGAATTGGTGGAAGATGCCTGCTCCTGCTCCATGTGCAAAAGGCTGATTATCAATGCCGGTATTTCCCGGGTTATCATCCGCAATAAACCCGACCATTTTACCGCCGTTTATGTGCAGGACTGGATTGAAAACGACGAATCTCTGAACGGCAGCCGAGGGTATTAACGGTATTTGTTTATCCGCTTCATACGGTTGCGCCTGCGGTTCCTGTTGTGAACAATATTCAAAATAATATAACCGATTAACAGCAGTAAAAGCAGACCCAGGCTGACATAAAACCACGGCGAGGACAGAAAAGAAAGTATCTTTGCCCAAACATCCAGCACTTCGCTGCGCTCGATACTCTCGTCGGCTACAAGATCGACCTCTCCGATTACCCGGTCGGTTTGTATTATCAGCTGAACCTTCCCGAATACCTGCCCTTTTTTTACCGGGGCATCAATGCTCTCCGGCACACCAATAGGCTTTTTCACAACCGTCGAAAGGTCAAGCCCTTTTATCACTATGGTTGAAAAGCTCTCTTTGGGCACCAGTGATACCTTATCCTTATTCCATGCAAGATTTACCTTTACCGTAGTAATCGGCTCGTTTTTATTCAGTAATGTTTCATAGGTGAAATTGTTGAACGCCCAGTAAAAAAGGGCTTTGGTATCCTTAAAATACGCTCCCCGCTGCCCCTGCGAGTCGGTATCGGGCACCCCAAGCACCACACAAAGGTACTCATATCCGCTGTCCCGCGCCACGGATGCAAGGCAACGCCCCGCACTGTCGGTAAATCCGGTTTTCCCGAATGCAACGGGTGAATAATAATAGGGTGTGGATTGGCGCATCATATCGTTGGTATTGGCATATGTCCGCGTGCTGCCGCCTTTTACGGGATTAACGGTATGCTGAACTGCGGAAAACAGGGGTTCAAATTCCGGGTATTTCATACCATATCGGATTATTTTATATAAATCACTCGCGGTTGTATATTGATTTGGGGCATCAAGTCCGGTCACATTTGAAAATGATGTATTTGTGCAACCGATTTCTGCTGCCAGACTGTTCATCCGGGCAACGAACTTTTCATTGCTTCCGGCAAGAGTGGTCGCAAGTGTAACACAGGCATCCGCCGCCGTTTGTATCATAGAGATTGACAGAAGGTCGCGTATCGTCCATTCTTCCTGGTTGATATATGACATCTGCACCGTGGCCAGTTGTGAGCCCGAAATTAAATTAAACTGTGCGCTTGTATATTTCCCGGTCATCTTGTCAATATCCAGACCTTTTTCGCGGATCATCTCGATTGCCGTCACCCCTACCATCAATCGCACAAGGGCTGCGGGTGAACGCTTTGAATCGGCTTTAAGCTCAAAAAGAACCGCATCCTCTTTATCGGTTGCCCCAAGGCTTACGACGATTGCCGATTTTGCGCTCAATTTTGTGTTTGACGGCAACTGATATAAAGATTCAGCCGATGCGCATACCACGCTGCCGAATAATAATATGCATGACAGTACAGCAGCAATTCTCAATATGTTTTTTTTAATATGCATAGCTCTAACCCCGCTAAATTTAATAAATAAGTATTTACTTTCGAAAGGCATGGTTTCATAATGGTTTATATTACAGGAGACACCCACGGGGACTTTTCCCGTTTTAAAAGCCCCGATGCCCGAAAGCTCAGGCGAGACGACACCTTGATAGTGCTGGGAGATTTCGGATTTATTTGGAACGGCAGCAAAGAGGAGCAGCGTATATTGAAAAAAATGTCTCGCCTTAAATATACCGTCCTTTTTCTTGACGGACCCCATGAAAATTATGACATGCTGGGCAAAATACCGGTAACCCAATGGAACGGCGGGAATGTACAGGCAATCAGTGAAAATATTATGCACCTGCTCAGAGGAGAGATATACACAATAGAATACGATAAATACTTTGTGTTTGGCGGAGGGGAAAGCCCCGAACACGACATCCGCACCCAGACGAAAACATGGTGGGAGGAGGAAATGCCCTCCGGTGAGGAAATGCTCCACGGTCGCAGCCGTCTGGCAGAACAGGGGAATAGGGTGAACTTCATCCTTTCCCATGAATATCCGGGCAAAACGGCAACCCATCTTTCCAACAAAAGCCGTCCCGACGGTGTCAATGCCTATCTGGGTCTTGTCGAAAGCGAAGTGGAATATGACCGCTGGTTTTTCGGCTCGCTTCATCTTGACAAGATAATGAGCAAGCGGCTGCTTTCGGTATTTCAATGTATTATACCGGTGCATAAACCGCAACCCAAACAAAAGAAAGCCAAAAAATAGTTTTCAAACCATCTGCGCAACAATGGCGGTATTAATCCCAATTAAGCACGGTATGCTCACAGACCCGGGCTATTTCATCTCTTAAAGCTAGATAATCGGCAAAAGCATCGGGTTTTAGGTTGGGGTTTCGTAATATGGCGGCGGGATGAAAGGTTCCCATCATCAATATGTTACCCTTTTTGATAAACTCTCCATGCTGCAGGGTAACCTTAAAATCAGGTGAAATAATCCGACAAGCCGCCACCCGCCCGAGACAAACCATGATTTTCGGGCGTATAAGTGATACCTGCTCCCTCAACCAATGAATACATGCTTCCTGCTCATCGGGCAAAGGGTCTCTGTTTTTCGGCGGACGGCATTTTACAATATTCGCAATATAAATATTATGCTGCCGGGACAATCCGACGGCTGCCAGCATTTTATCAAGGAGCTGCCCGCCCCTGCCGACAAAGGGTTCCCCCTTTAAATCCTCCTGCTCGCCCGGTCCTTCGCCCACAAACAGTATCTCGGCATCCGGTCTGCCTACACCTACCACCACATTATTGCGCGTTTTGGCAAGGTCGCAGGCAGTGCATTTTCGGCATTGTTCGGACAAATCATCCCAGTCCATATAAGCCATGTTCTCATTCTCCTTTTATGTTCGAAACAAACCGCTGTTCCCTGATATAATAACATACTTCTACTTGAAATAACAGTCCTTAAGGGTTACAATATAAACGATATAAAATATTTCAGCAAAGGAATGTCATATTAATGAAGAACGAGATTTTGGTGGAAACCTCTGCCCGCCATCTGCATGTATCGCGTGAGGATTTGGATATCCTTTTCGGCTCGGGGTATGAGCTTACAAATAAAAAGGATTTATCACAGCCCGGTCAGTTTGCCTGCGAAGAGCGGGTTGATATAGTCGGAGCCAAAAAAACATTGGCCGGCGTATCAATTTTAGGGCCGGTTCGTTCGTCCACACAGGTAGAACTGTCAATGACCGACGCCCGCTCGCTCGGCGTGGATGCGCCCGTCCGCGAATCGGGGGATGTTACCGGCTCTGCATCCTGCAAGCTGGTAGGTCCCAAAGGCGAGGTAGTGCTTGACAAGGGTGTAATTATTGCCAAGCGGCATATTCATATGACCCCGGCCGATGCGGAGGAATTCGGAGTTAAGGATAAGGATGTAGTCGGGGTTAAGATTAACTCCAACGGCAGGTCACTTATATTCGGGGATGTTGTGGTACGGGTAAGCCCCAACTTCTTGCTTGCCATGCATATAGACACCGACGAAGCAAACGCCGCCGGAATCAAGCCAGGTATGAAGGGCGAAATAATAAAATAAATCGGTATTATCCCCTCACTTACGGTACGCCCACGCACCAACCCCATCTTGCAACTAGGGGATTAGAAGTTGCAAAATTGCTATTCATATTAATCATTGTAATCCCTTCCAATAAAGTATATAATATGTAAGAATATAATATATTTATAGAAAGAAGAGATTATAATGACAAAAGGTGAATTGAATGATTTAATTTTTTCTACCACTGATAAACTATACTATGCTACCTTTGAAGAATTAGAAAAAATTGAATTACCAAACCCCTGCTCTAACTCAGAATTTCAATTATTTATTTTCAAATATATAAGCAAATTAAATACAAACATTATTTTTAACACATCAACTATATTATTTGAAGTGTTATCCAAAACCTTGAATATTACGGATGATGTTGACGAATTTGATTCATTAATTGATTAATAATATCTGATTTTAATGTTTTAAAAATTGTTGTATCTATTTTTTTATCCTTATCTTTTTCTTTTTCAAGAATATCAATTCGTTTTTCAAGTTCTTTTATTTTGCTCATATTATCTCCTTTTTATTTTTACGCATAGAAAAAGACCTCTCGATAAGGAGAGGTCTCAGACTGAAGACAAAAGCCGTTACGGGTTATCCTGCAACGGCTTTTGTACGTCTATATAATTGAATTTCAAATAAAAGTCGGATATTTGGGATAAATTTGTTTATAATCGGCTGTAGTAGACCGTTTTTCTTTTTCCATTTTGCCATTTTTTTGAGATTCATGCATGAGAAAGTAAGCAAGACCTGCATGTTAAGCCTTGCTAATCCTCTAAACTGTGTAACGCATAGCATGCTTTTCTTTTGCATCAGCAAAAACACGCTCTATCGTTTCACACCGTAATTTGTAGGTTTCCTTGCCCAGTGGGGAATGCCTTACATCCTCCGAAAGCTCCATATATTCCTCCCACACATGACGGGTGACTACCTTTTTATATGCTTTACTTTCGGTACATTGATTTCTACAGGGGCAATTTTTGCAGTCTCGGTGATTGCTCTTGTACTCTCGATAGCCGTCTCGATTGGTTGTGGAATACGTTAACAGTTTATTGTTTGGACAAATCACTTGGTCATAATAGTTGTCGTATACATAATCATATTTTTTGAAAAAACCTGATTTGGTCATTGGACGCTTATAGGGCGTTGCCGGCAGTCTTCCACTGTCAAAAATCTGCTTCATTATCCAAGGTGTTTTGTAACCGGAGTCTATGCCTACCATCTTCGTTTCAGGGAATTTTGCTATCACATGGTTATACAATTCATCAAACATAACGCTGTCATGCACATTGCCGGGAGCCACATTGACATCAAGAATGAAGTTGTGCTTATCACAGGCAGTATGTGCCGTGTAGGCAAACTGTACCTTATGCTCGCCCTTGTGAAACAGTCCGCATTCCGGATCGGTGGTGCTTTTCTTTATGTTTTTTACGTCAGATGACGAACCCCCAGAAGGTGGCGTGTTGTCTTGAGTATTGTCGTTGTCTATGTCTTTTAACGGCTTTTTGCCATGCTTTTGTCGGTCAAGCTGTATTTCCTCATTCAATTCTTTTTGGTAATGCTTTGCCTCGATTTTTACAAGCTCATTGACGTATTTTTTGTTGTTTGCACTGGCTTTTATGTGCGTTGCATCAATAAATATAGCACTGGCATCTACAAAACCCGCATTTACGGCTTCTGCAAGAATATGTTCAAATATTTTCTCGAATATATTACTATCTGCAAATCGGCGACTGTAATTTTTTCCGAACGTTGAAAAATGCGGAACTGGTTCTAATAGATCATAGCCCAAAAACCAACGGTATGCGACATTGACCTCAATGTCCTTAATGGTTTGACGCATGCTGCGTATGCCGAAGGTATATTGAATCAGGACGATTTTAAACAGAACAACTGGGTCGATTGAAGGTCTGCCGGTATTTTCGCAATACAAATCCTTAACCTCATCATAAATGAAGCTGAAGTCGATTGCACGGTCAATATCTCGCAAAATATGGTCTTTAGGGACTAAATCATCAATACAAACCATGCTGACTTGTTTTGTTTTTTCGCTCCGATTTTTACTAAGCAAAACACTCACCAACCCGCATCATTACTTGATTTTTCTTGCTTTTATTATACCATATTTTGCTCTAAATTGCAACAAAGTCCACCATATATCAGGTGGACTTTGTCGACAGTCTGAGACCTCTCGATAAGGAGAGGTCTTTAATTTTTTATCGTAAATAAATGCTCATTATATTGATTACTCAAAATATTCAATATATGTCGCTTCATTATAACCAACTAATATTGGCTCTCCTCTTACACCACCACGATTTATTGTACAAATAAGGTATGTATTAGATTTCAATATTGCAAGAACTAGATCCCCAGTACGATTTTCATGTTCACCTACTATTGCATAATAATCTTTACCACTATGTCGATATTTTAAACAATAAATCCGATCGTCTTCTATGCTCCAGCTAGTGTTATCTTTAGCAAATTCTTTAATAGCAAGATACACATTATTAGCTTGTTCAACATCATTCGCGGCAGGAATAAAAAATTTCATATAGAAAAAACCCTCTTAGTGAAGAGATATTTTAAATAACTTTACTAATTAACCGTTCTTCTAATGTTTTAACAAAATCAATAGAATTTAATACTTTGAATTTTTCAAATTGCATTTCGTGTAATCCACTTTTTATATCGTCCGATATCAAATAATTAACTTTTCCTGTCTCTGCACATTCAATAAACATATCGTCATATTTATCTTTTGATTTCTTTGTTTCTGTGTTTTTCGTATTAACCGACATTGAGTATAAAAACAAATCACTAATATTATGTAACAAGTCTTCTCTTTCTTCTGGAGAATCAATTTGATTTCTTGCAAAATTCTTAATCACGTAAAAAAGTTCACCAATAGTATCTTGAGAAAAATATAAACGTATTGTTCTTTTATCTATGCAGTCCAATATCTGAGAACAGGAAACCGAATCATTAAATAAACCATTAATAAATATATTTGTATCTAAAACTACTTTCACACTATTTTTCATAGCGTTTAATACCTAAAGATTTTTTTATTTCAGAACTCGACAAATTCTTTTGCTGGATAGTTTTATTAATAATTTTCTTAGCATTAGCCATACTTTTAATTGTTTGCGGTTCTTTAATTAAAGTTACAGTAGGCATATTAATCACCTTTCCAACGTTTTCATTCACACTACATCACCTCTAATCAGCATTTATTATATATTATATGCAAACTAGAGATAATATAATAATAGCATGTTATTCCAGTTTGTCAAGCGTTTATCCAACTAATACACTCTGTTTCAAAACCAAATTAAACATATCATTATCTCTATTATTGTATCTAAAGCAAAACTCGTCAATATATCTCTGCATATACTCTATGCTGATGTGATGGTATATGCCATAGACACCACGCTTTAGCGTAGCCCAAAAGCTCTCGATATTATTAGTATGAGTACCGTTATTATCAGAAAACGCCTTAGTATGGTCTACTCTAAGATGAACAAAATTATTTTTGGTGAGAGGATCATAACCTCTAAATTCGTCTGTCATAATAGTATTGTTGTTTTCCTGCTTTGATACTACTTTGAGAATATCCATAAGCTGTCTTGCTGTCAGTTTTTTACCCTCACCGTTAGGCATAGCAATTCTAGCAAAGACTTTCTTATTATTACGGTCAACCATGCCAACAACTGGTGTCTTGTCTGTACCACGACCACGTTTTGCACCCGTACCAGTGCCTTTTGGTGTGTTATCGTCATGTTCATTGGATTTACGGGGCTTACCACCAACATAGGTTTCATCTATCTCAACGATGGTGTCAAAGAACTCTTGATTGTCGGCATTACCCATAGCAAGACGGATTTGTTGTAACATACGCCATGCGGTTTTATAGGTTACACCGATTTCGCGTTGAAGCTGTAAGCCAGATATGCCTTTCTTACCGTTCAAAAACATATGAATAGCATACATCCATTTGCGTAGATCTGTTGATGATTTCTCAAAGATTGTACCAGCAAAGGGAGAGAAGGTATTATGGCAGTCGTTACAATCAAAGACCTTGACGTTGTTTTTGCGTTGGTATACTTTTATTGATCCACAGTGATTGCAGACAGGACGATCCCCATAACGAATATGAACATAGTAATCTACTATATCCTTTTCTGTAGGGAATTTAATTAATAACTCCATGAATGTCATTTTGCAACCACTCCTAATGCTTTAATTCATTTATATTATAGCATTAGTATAACCGTATGTCAAGGGATAATACCGAAATAAATTAAGGGCTGACGGACATGAAAAATATGCGTCAGCCCTTAATTTAAGCATTTATTCCACGAAATTTTATATGACCCTGTAAGGGCGCACCTGTGTGTGCGCCCCTAATTATCTGGATAAAATGATTGAAAAACGCGTTTTGAGCGATACTTTTATCGCCGTTTTTATTTGAGATTGGTATTGTCGACTGTTTTATCAGTGGTTAGCATTATAATGCTTTGTTTAGTATAAACAAATAAATCTGAATTGAATAATGTGCAAAATATATTGCAGATTGTGCATAGACATTAACACTTTAACATGTTAAACTGCCGGACAAGAACACTTCAATAACAGTGTTTGCATACCTCTTTTTCAAAGACTTTCTGGAAAGATTGCCGCCCTGCAAGGCGGCAATCTTTTCATGTTGCAGAGCGCAACATGAAAACGGGCGGATATGAAATCCGCCCCTGACGATTGCCGGTATACATTATACTAATCTGTGAATTCTTCCGGATTGGCGCGAATATATTGCCGGCACAATTCCAACGGGTTTTCCTGCTCGACAGCTTCTGCAAGCTGACTGCCTGCCGCCTCAATTTCTATCGGTTCATCTGATGTGTACGCGCTTTTAAGCAGGGAGGAGCATCTTTCCGCTCCGATAAGCTCAAATCCGTCGGCGGCGAGTTCTGCGAAGCGGCCGGAGGGACTGTTCAGATAATCGGAAATGCTGTTGTCCCGCAGCTCATAACAGGTAAGCCATACGCTGTATACGGCGCAGCGGCCCCGGGAAAGCAGGGGGACCTTCCTGTAAGCATCCGGATTTCGTGGATCCAGCCCCGCCATGATGTTTGAGATAACCGCATCAATCAGCTCGGAATCGGGTGTTTCCATAAGTTTTTGGCTGTCCATTACACGATACATATCCTGCAGTTTATCTGCTCGGCTTTTGACCTTATTCCGGCTGCTTAATTTTAAATATAACCCCAAAGCCAATGCAGCAATGATTAATATGACAAGACGCAATCCGTTTTCGGTACCAAATACGGCTTCAAAAGAAGCAAGCATAAAAATGCCCATGCACCGAAGCTTGCACAAATAGGTATGAAATATCGCATGGGCTCGCACCTACCTTTCTGTCTGTGTTTTGTTCTTTCACATTAAACTCCTTAATGTAAAATAATATATTTAATACTAATTTAAAGTAGATATATAGAAATATCATAATAAGAAGATATACAACGGACGAGGATATTATCTATGTTTATAAATTAAATAAGTATAATACTAATTTAAAGTAGATATATAGAAATATCATAATAAGAAGATATACAACGGACGAGGATATTATCTATGTTTATAAATTAAATAAGTATAATACTAATTTAAAGTAGATATATAGAAATATCATAATAAGAAGATATACAACGGACGAGGATATTATCTATGTTTATAAATTAAATTAGTATAAGGATAGTATATCTTTTTTATATAAAGTTTGCAATAATAAAGAGAAATACAGTTTTTATACTAATCTCAATTATAAAAGTTTTACCAGGATATTCCGTATTGCGTTGTTATGGTATCTGTTATATACTTGTGCAGTGCGCTGATTATTATGTAGCACAAATACCTCCCATATAGAAAGGCGAAACTTAATGAAAGTGCGTATACACCGCTATCTTGCAAGGCACATTCGTGAAGGATGTGAAGGCAGGTTAAATATAAAGATAAACCCTTACTGGTTTGAAATGGGAAGCATATACCCGGATATTTCGCATCAGCGCATCCTGCGTATGCATGAAATAGGGGATGCGGGCGGTATGGTAGGGCGAATGATCCGCCGCTTCTGCAACAAGAGCATATACAGCGGTCAAAATCTGTCACGCTGGCGCTCCTTGAGATTGGGTGTTATCATGCACTACCTCAGCGACTTCCTTTGTTATGCTCATACCGTCGGTTTTGAGGGCAACCTTAGGCAGCATTGCTCATACGAGCAAATCCAGGGGGAGCTCAACCGTATTCCTCATGTGCGTGATATATGCTCCTTTTATGGAGTGGAATACTCAGCCGACCTGTTTGAAGAGCTAAAGCAGGTTATCAGAGAACGCACCAAGGATAGTTTTTCCCCGGACAACGACCTTGATTATGCCCTTTCGATCGGCACAGAAATCGCCTATGCAATGCTTAGAATCAGCATGGGAGTTACGGCACGCCCGCCGCTTCGTTACCGAATCCCGATTATCGGGCCGCGTTTGCTCAGCAATGTTTTGTCGTAGTATTCTCTGCGAAATTAAATAACGAAAAGGCTGACTTATACTAATTTAAAATAAATATAAAAATATAGGTCTGACGCACATTTTTTATTGTGCGTCAGACCCTGTGTTAATAAAAAACAGTATTACTCAGCGAACCCGGATTGAACCAGGCTTACTAAACCGTTAACGGCTGTCTCCTCGTCCGAGCCGTCAGCAATAATGCGGATGTTTGTGCCGCCTACAATACCCAGCGACAAAACCCCGAGCAGACTCTTGGCATTTACGCGACGCTCCTCTTTTTCAACCCAGATCGAGGATTTAAATTCGTTTGCTTTCTGGATAAAAAACGTAGCAGGACGGGCATGAAGGCCAACTTGGTTTTGTACCATAACGTCTTTCACAAACATGAACCAATCTCCTTCTACAAATAAAAACCATAATAAATTCTGCTTCGGATATAAAATAACATATCTAATACCATTCACGGCAAATAAACGAAAACGGTAAAATAAACAGACCTTATTTGTATACTAAACAGTATACCACAAAAGATTGCTCCGTCAATGAGTTTTGTCCAACTCCGCGTTTAAATGTCGCAAGTTTGGATTCATGCCCTATTTTCTCAACTTTGTATGACCACGGTTTGTCAATTATGACAATAAAGTTAATAACTTTTAGTCACAAGATAGATTTTAATGCAATTTTTTTCAATCTTCCATTTTTTCAAGTGATTGGACAAAAAGCTTCTCTTTCTTTGACAAATCAGCCTTTTCAAGCAGTTCAGGGCGGCGGCGAAAGGTTCTCTCTATTGATTGCATCCTGCGCCACTCCTCAATATTTGCATGATGTCCCGACAGAAGAATCTCGGGCACCTGACGACCCTCCCATACCGCCGGACGGGTATATTGGGGATATTCGAGCAGCCCAGAATAATGGCTTTCATCCGTGAAGCATACTTCGTCCGAGAGCACGCCGTCAACCATTCGGGCGATACAATCAATCAAAA
>JAQUHC010000026.1 GCA_028683785.1 Oscillospiraceae bacterium | reverse complement strand
GAATATCAGGCTGCATCCCAAGCCAAGAGTAACTTTACACTTGCTTTTTCCATCGACGGGAAGCAGCCTTTTAACGGGCTTTCCGTGCTGTTGCTTACAAGACAGTGGAGGCATGAAGCCGGAGCGGATTCCTTTATCGAAAATGGTAATGATTTACGCCCAACCATGATAGAGGATCTTTCGTGGCAACCCTATTGTGTGAAAGACAGAGAAGGGAAGTATGCCGAGCCCTATGCGTTTTACCTTGAGGCTGGAGAACATACCTTATCTTTTCGTAATAATAACGAGGAACTGTATATTCGCAATATCAGATTATCGGGCGTAAGCCAGCAAAAAACATATGAACAGTATTTGAAAGAGCATCAAGACGCAACAAAATACGACGGCGAGGACATTTTTATCGAAGCAGAGAAAACAGACAGGGTGTCTTCCAGAACGGTTATCGCCATAAACGATATGTCAAGCCCGTTTACAACCCCCTATGACCCGTATTACATAAAGCTGAATACCCTTGGGGGGAACAATTGGAAGCATGTGGGCGAGAGGGCAACCTGGAAAATAAACGTCCCGAGTGACGGTCTGTATCGAATATCCATGAGGTTCAGGCAGAATTATTACAATGGGATTGATACACATCGCAGCTTATACATCAACGGAGAAATTCCTTTCGAGGAAGCAAAGAATATTTCCTTTGCTTACGGCATTGGCTGGCAGGTTAAAAACATTGGTGACTATTACTTATATTTGGATGAGGGTGAAAATGAAATCGCGCTTGAGGTGGTCCTCGGAGAAAACGGTGCGATACTCAAAGATTTGGAAAAGGTGATTTATAACCTTAATCGATTGTATCGTTTGGTCATAATGGTGACAGGTACCACGCCTGATATTTATCGGGATTATAATCTGGATAAAGAAATCCCAGATCTGATGGAAATGCTTGAGCAGTACAAAAAAGAGATATGGGATTTATTTGATTTGATTGAGCAGAGTTATGGCGAGGGCGGAAGTGAATTATCCACACTGACCCAGATACGCCATCAGCTTGATGACATGTATAAAAACCCCTCCTCAATTACTCGGGGTTCACGACTTAACCGTTTCAAAACCAACATCAGCTCGCTGGGCGCATGGGCTAATAAGATCAGAGAGCAGCCTGTCGAAATTGATTCAATTTATTTGTTTGGGGAAGGTGCAAAGCCCCCTCAAGCGGAAACCGACCTTTTTCATATAATAGCCCATCGTGCAAAGAGATTTTTGGCATCGTTTTTAATTGATTACAGTGTTATAGGTGATGGGAGCGCCCAATCAAGCATACGCGTTTGGGTGTCAACCGGTCGGGATCAAGCTCAGCTTCTTAAAAATATGATTGATGACACCTTTACGCCCAAGTTTCATGTTTCTGCACAGGTCGAATTGGTTCAGGGCGGTTTTATTGAAGCGGTTTTAGCAGGGCAGGGTCCGGATATTGCGTTGGACCGGCCGGAAACCGATCCGGTAAACTACGCGATGCGGAATTCACTTTATGATCTGAGTGCCTTTGAGGATTTTGATGAAGTAACATCCTGGTTTGAAAAGGAAAGCATAATACCCTTCCGGTATGAGAAAGGCTATTACGGTCTACCTGTAACCCAATCCTTCGATATGATGTTTTATCGTATAGATATTTTTGAGGAACTAGGGATGAAGGTCCCAAAAACATGGGATGAGCTGGTTTTGGATTTATTGCCCATATTACAGAGTAACAACATGTCTGTTGGTATAGGTATACTAAACGAGTGCACCGCCTTCAAGACATTACTTTACCAAAACGGCGGTCAGATTTATTCAGACGACCTGAAGACAGCTGCACTGGATACCCAGATCGCGTATCAAGCATTTAAAGATACTGTGGAATTATATACCGATTACGGGATGCCACAGACATACGATTTTATGAACCGTTTCCGCTCCGGCGAGATGCCAATAGGTCTTGCAAACTATACCATGTACAACAATCTTAATATAGGTGCACCCGAACTGAGCGGATTGTGGGAAATGGTCGAGATTCCCGGCATACTGGATAAGAACAGCAGCATTAACAATAAGCAGATAATGGCAAACACCGCTGCGATTATGAATGCCGATTCAATAAATCCTAAGGCAGCATGGGCATTCTTAAAATGGTGGGTTTCCTCGGAGACGCAGAGTCGATATGGGAACGAGATAGAGTCCATCCTGGGTGTTGCGGGACGATATACACCTGCTAATGTTGAAGCCATGCGCCAGTTGCCTTGGGAGGTAAAGCAGCTTCAATTATTGGAAAAGCAGCGAAATAAATCGATATCCCTACCTAATCTACCCGGCAGCTATTTCACCTCTCGTGCAATTCATAACGCCTTTGTTTCATCGGTAATAGATAGCAGGAACCCCAGAGAAGAATTGATGTACTGGAACGAAGAAATCAATATGGAGCTGGAAAGAAAGCGTAAAGAATTTGCCTTTAAACCTGAGTTACAGAGCTAGGAGTGCAGACAAATGATTTTTGGCAGTAAAAAGGGTCCTGAGCTTAACAACAGAAGAGTACGATATAATGACCTTAGAAGCTATTTTACAAGCTATTCTATGCTCATACCTTTTTTATCAATGTTTTTTATTTTTACATTGGTGCCTATAGTTTCTGCAATTGCTTTAAGCTTTTCCGATTTCAATATGCTTGAGCTGCCAAGCTGGGTAGGGTGGGCGAATTATCGCCGTCTGATTTTTGAAGATGATGTATTACTGATTGCATTAAAAAACACCCTAATCTTTGCAATAATAACAGGGCCGGTAAGCTATATTTTTGCCTTTGTTTTTGCATGGCTAATCAATGAAATGCCTTCAAAAATGCGGGTTCTGATGACAATAATATTTTATGCTCCCTCAGTTTCGGGAAATGTGTATTTCCTGTGGCAATATATTTTCAGCAGCGATAGCTATGGACTTGTAAATGGGATACTTATTTCAAACGGCATTATTGACGAGCCCATTCTTTGGTTTACCGACCCGAATTATAATCTGATAATAATAATAATTGTTCAATTATGGTTATCGCTGGGGGTTAGCTTTCTTGCATTTATTGCAGGTCTGCAATCCATAGACCGTACGCAATATGAGGCGGGCGCCATAGACGGCATTCGTAACCGCTTTCAGGAGCTTTGGCATATTACCCTTCCAAACATGAAAGCAATGCTGCTGTTTGGCGCGGTTATGCAAATATCAGGAGCATTTTCGGTTGGCACGATTACTCAGGCATTGTCCGGAGGCTATATGAGTGTAAGATATTCTACACTGACAATTATTAACCACATGACAGATTACGGCACGGTTCGATATGAGATGGGATATGCATCGGCGATTTCAGTTATTCTGTTTATTATGGTTTATCTGTCTAAAAAACTAGTGTTTCGTCTGCTTAAGTGGTAGGTTTCGGTAATATTTAAACAAATAACGAACAGGTGAAAAAAATGCTATCAGCAGTAAAGAGAAAGCGTATACGGGTTTCAAAAGTTAAACGACTCAGCAGGTCACCGGTCACCACATTTTTCTTGGCTTTCATGCTGTTTGTGGTGGGCGTATTTATGGCGTTGCCCATGGTCTATGCCGTGGTATCTGCATTTAAACCCATGGAAGAGTTCTTTGTTTTTCCCCCTCGCTTTTTTGTAATTAATCCAACAACCGATAATTTTATATTAATGGGTCAACTAATGTCCAGCATGTGGGTTTCGTTTGAGAGATACCTCTTTAATACATTATTTGTGAGCGGTCTTTCCACCCTCATTTATACATTTATTGCTGTTTTGGCATCCTACCCCTTGGCAAAGCATCGATTCCCGGGTTCAAAAGTTATTCGGGAGCTGATTGTTACGGCTCTTATGTTCACCTCCGCGGTTACCGGTGTTGCACAATATATAATTTTAGCAAGACTGCGTCTTATCAATACATATGGTGCGTTATTGCTGCCTTCGCTAGCAAGCACCATGGGGGTGTTTTTATGCATGCAGAATCTTACCCTTGTACCGGACGAGATGCTGGAATCAGGCAAAATAGACGGTGCGGGGGAATATCGAATCTGGTGGAGTTTGGTTGTGCCCAATATAAAACCGGTTGTGGCAACAATCGTTATTTTTCAGTTTCAGAGCGTTTGGAACCAGACAGGGCACCATCTTATTTTTAATGAAGCATTGAAGCCGCTGGCGACTGCTCTTTCCCAGATAACATCAGCAGGTATTTCACGAGCGGGTGCGGGTGCTGCGGCATCTCTATTGCTAATGATTCCGCCTATTCTTGTGTTTATCATTTCTCAGGGCAAGGTAATGGAGACGATGGTGAATTCGGGGATTAAGGGATAAAATCTGGTTGAATCGTTAAGATCATAACCAAGCTAAAAGGGGCGAAGGGTGCTGTGGATACATGAAAAAATTAATAGTAGTCCTTTTGATGGTTTGTATATCGGTTTTTTCCCCATTAACGGTGTTGGGTAGTCCCGGAACAGGAAAAGCCTATACATATGACCACAAAGATCAAGCCACCGCGATTCCAGATCCCTATGAGGTTAAAACGGTACTGAACGGTGATAAATTTTCGTTTTCCAAGCCTGTTGATATGCTATATAAAGGAAATGAACTTTATATCCTTAATGGAGACACCAGTGGAAAAATTGTTGTATTGAATGAGGATTTTACCTTTAACAGATTTATTTCATTTATAAAAGACGGTAAGCCTTATAAGACGCAAGAGCCCAAAAGCCTATGGATTGATTCGGATGAAACCATACTTGTCGCCGACCGTAGTAGAAAATTGGTTTTTCGCATTACTCCTCAGGGGGAGGTTATCAAGGAATACGAAAAACCCAAAACCGATTTGATGGATGAGAACACCGATTATCTTCCTTACAAAGTGATCACAGACCGTATGAGACGCATTTACATCATGTCCGAGGGTGAGTATCGCGGAATCATACAGCTGGACAAGGACGGCGAATTTGTCAGCTTTTTTGGAGCGAAATCTGTTGCCGTTACGGGAACTTTATTAATTGACATGCTTTGGAGAAATTTCATGACCGAAGCACAAATAAAAAACAGCAAGAGATACCTTCCTGTTGAATATAACAACATGACCATTGATGATAGAGGATTTATTTATACAACCAGCGGCTCTGCATCCCAACCTTCTAAATACATTTCAAAGATAAACTCAAAAGGCAGTGATGTTCTCGATAGCAGCGGTAATTTCGGTGACTATAATCTCGGTAGTTTTATGGGAACATGGTACAAAACCAACTTTAAGGCAATAACGGTAGATGACTACGGCTATATCTCGGTGTTGGATAAAACATGGAACCGTATTTTTCAATATTCCAGAGAAGGCGAGCTATTATATGTTTTGGGTGGAAACGGAAGTCAGGAGGGTACATTTTCGGAAATCACCGAAATTATAAGCAAGGATGACAAACTTCTGGTTTGTGATATTTCCTTAAATAATATTACGGTTTTAAAACCTACTTCATTTGGGAAAGACATACGCAAGGCTAACCTATTGTTTGAAAGCGGGTTATTCCAAGAGTCCATACAACCGTGGAAAAGTGTTTTAAAACAATGCAGTAATTACGAGGCGGCTTATGTGGGGATTGGCAAGTCACATTATGTCCAGAAGCAGTATAAGGAGGCCATGAAATATTACAAGCTGGGCTATTCGAAAGCCGACTACTCTCAGGCATTTCAGCGGTATCGTTCACAGGTAATGCGGGATTCATTTCCCACAGTGATGACCTTCTTGGTTGTTGCATTGGTAGCCGGAACGATTATATTAAGGCTGGTAAGGAAAAAGTTTGGCTCCAGAAAGCTTGTCCTGGATGAATCGGGAAAGATTTTATATCTGTTTCATGTTTTGGCACACCCCTCTGACGGGTATCAGGAGCTTCGCTATAACAAAAAATACAGCCTGTTTCTTGCAAACTTCCTGGCACTCAGCTGGTTTATCATAGAGGCATGTTATTTTAATTACCGGGGTTTTATTTTCAACAACAATACCCCAGATGATTTTAATCTGGTTTCATTATTTGCTACAACCGTTGGTATGGGTATGGTGTTTTGCTTGTGCAACTGGCTGCTATCCACTTTTTTTGAAGGAAAAGGCGGGCTAAAGCAGGTTTGGATATATTTTTGTTATGCTTTAGCACCTGTACTTGCCGCGATGATTATCGAGATATTTCTATCCCGTGTGCTGACATTGGATGAGTCGATGTTTATCAATTATATCCATGTCATAGGGCTGGTGTGGACTGTATTACTTATTATGGTTGCGATGGGGCAGCTTCATCAGTATTCATTATCAAGAAATATATTTTCATTAGTGGCATCAGTAATAGGAATATTTGTAGTTCTGTTCTTGGTTTTTCTGATGTACAACCTGTTTATCCAGTTCAAGTATTTTATCGAGAGTTTTGTGAAGGAATTGCTTTATCGTAGCGAAGTCGGTTTTTAGAGGGTGAAACAGTATGATAATACGGCACAAGCATAATATAAAAGCATTTATCTACACAATAACAATTACCTGTATATTGCTATTTGGTGGACCTGTAGGATGTTCATCAAACACTGATAAGTCGATACCGTTCGAAAAAAAGAGTTTTGAAAAGGGCAGTATTACAAAATCAACCGAAACAATGGTGGTTGAAACAGAATCGCTGAGAATGAATTTCAATCCAGTCAAATGCACATTTGATCTTATTGTAAAGGATACAGAGGCTATATGGTCATCAAATCCGCCGGATGAATGGAAGGATCCCTATGCTGCCAGCATCACAAAAACCGATTTAAAATCTCAGTTACTTGTTACATATAAAATCGACAATACCAAGATGAGAAATACAAACAGCGTAGTTTCCTCCGTAAATAAAAAAACCTTTACCGTAGCAAGACTGAAAAATGGGATACGTGTAGATTACACATTTAGGGAAGGCTTTGTAATTCCGGTAATGTACGAACTCTTTGATGACAGCATGGAGGTAAGTATACTATTTTCAGAAATTGAGGAAACCACCGAACAACAAATAAATGAAATAAAGCTGCTTCCTTATTTCGGCGCTGCGTCCGAGTCCGAAAAAGGCTATTTATTTGTGCCGGACGGCAGCGGTGCAATTATTGATTTTAACAATAAGAAAACGGATTATCCGGTCTATGACAAGATGGTATACGGGAATGATCAGACCTTACCAAGCGACATTGTGACAACACGTGCGGAGCAGATTCATTTTCCCGTTTTCGGCATGAAAAAGGAAAACGGCGCCTTTGTTGCCGTCATTGAGGATGGGGATGGTTTTGCAAGAATTCAAGCCTCGGTGGCAGGGAAAAATGCAGCCTTCAATACCGTAAACTCAACCGCGATTTATCGTGCCGTAGAAAGGCTGAATGTTCTGAACGGCAGTCTTGGCACTGCGGGGGCTGTCCTATATTCTGCGGAGGATCCCGTGCGTACAAACTCATACCGTGTAAGGTATACCTTTCTTTCAGGCCAGGATTCAAGCATCGGGGGGATGGCGAAATCCTATCGTAACCGGCTTATAGAGCAGAAAGCATTAACAGCATCAGAGAAGGAAACCGCTTTATATATAGATATATATGGCGGAGTAAAAAAGGCGAAATCATTTCTTGGCATCCGATATGATGGAGGGGAGTCGCTTACCTCCTTTTCACAGACCCGAGATTTGCTGGACGATTTGCGAAGAGAAGGGGCAGATTCACTGGTTGTGGGATTCCGCAATTTAAGCCGTGACTCGTATAAAGGCAAGCCGGAAACATCATTTAAGCCACTTTCAGAGCTGGGCGGCAAAAAGGGTTTGGACAAGCTTCTTGATTATGTAAAGGAAAATGAAATTCCGTTTTATGCATATTCCGATTTTTATTCCTTTGAAAAAAGCGGGAACTCATTGTCTAAATATTTTAATGTTTGCAAAACCCTTGACCTTGGTGCTGCACAGGTCTACTACAAAAAGCTAAACACGAATATTCAGAATAAAACGCGGGACCCATTCTATCTATTATACCCCACAGGCTATCAAAAAGCGGTAAGCAATATGATAAAATCTGCAGATAATAACAAGATAGATGCAATTCATTTGGGGGATATCTCCAGTAGGTTGGCAGGGGATTATTCGCGGGGCGGGCTTCAGCGTGACCAGGCAATCAACGCTCTTAAAAGTGCGTTGGATATGGCAGCCGATAAATCACTTATGCTTAAATCTCCGAACAGCTATCTTCTTGAATATGCAGACTATATTACGGATCTTCCTATGACCTCCGAAAAGAATCTGTTGTTTGATCGAGATGTTCCGTTTTTACAAATGGTTCTGAAAGGCAGCCTTTCCTACGCTGCATATTCTGCAAATCTGAATAGCACATCGGACGACCTGTTTTTGCATCAGGTGGAATCAATGAGCCAGATTCATTATTCATTTATATCGGATAATCCGTCTGATCTTTTAAATACCGACATGGTGGATTTGTACGGTTTGTCTCTTGCGCAAAGGGAACTGGCAGTAGCGCAATATAAAGCAATGTTGGCCATTTCACAAACAGTAAATAATGCGTATATTGATGAATATTCCGGTGATGGAAGTGTATCCGAGATAAAATACAGCAATGGAGTAACCATATATGTAAACTTTACAAATGAGAATGTTGAATTCGGTGAAATAAGCATTCCATCCAGAGGATATGCGGTAGTACGCAATGGCAAAATGTTGTTGTCCGGGAATGAGGTTAGGCAAAATGATTAAAAGCACAAATCGGAAACCGAGGCCAATGTCCCTAGAGCGAAAAACCAAATGGTTTGGATGGGTGTTTATGGCCCCGTGGCTTCTGGGGCTTATCTACTTTTTCATTATTCCCTTTGCCTCCTCTTTCATATATTCAATTAACTTTGTCACAATTGGTGAAACCGGTCTGGATTACGAGTTTTTGGGTCTCAAAAACTATGCTTACATGTTACAGGAGGATGCGAGTTTTGTAAGAGATGTGGTGGGAGAGGTAAAAAATGTATTGACCCAAGTTCCCATCATTCTTATTTATTCAATATTTGTTGCTCTTTTGCTGAACCAGAAATTCCCCGGTCGTTTATTTGCCCGCTCTTTATTTTTTATTCCGGTAATAATCGCATCCGGTCTGGTGATTCAGATTATCCAAAAAGATTTATTTGCGAACACCAATATGAGGGCGGATGAAAGTTCGATATTCCAGATTGGGCTGATAAGCGAAATTCTGGGGAATCTAAACTTTGCCTCTGATTTGATAAATATAATAACCACTGCGGTTGCTCAAATATTCGATTTGTCCTGGAAATCCGGGGTACAAATATTACTGTTCCTCAGCGCTCTGCAAAGAATTCCGCCAACATATTATGAAGTGGCATCGGTAGAAGGTGCCAATGCTTGGGATGCATTTTGGAAAATAACATTCCCGGTTCTTTCACCGTCATGTTTATTAGTAGGTGTTTATACAATCGTTGATTCGTTCACCAGTCAAACTAATCCAGTTATGAAAAATATCATCACGCGTTTTAATGAAGTCAAATATGGATATGCATCTGCATCTGCAATTATATATTTTATTGTTATCGGAGCATTTCTCGGGGCTGTTATGCTCCTTGCAAGAAAAAGGGTTCATTACACATAAAATCAACAACAAGCAGCGACACTATGAATATTAAATGTCGAGGAGTTATTATGGATTTGCAAAAAGCTCTACAAAATAAATCAAAATTGCATATAAGCACCCATAACAAACAACATATCGGAAATTTTCTCTTTTTTCTGTTTCGGACGGCGTTTTTTATTGGCATGAGCTATGTATTGCTTTTTCCGCTTATTGTAATGCTATCCCGTGCTCTTCGCCCATACAGCGATATGTACAACCCCAGCATTGTATGGATCCCCAGCAAGATTACATTTGAAAATTTCAGTTATGCACTCAAGGCACTGGGCGGTTGGAGCTCTATTTATAAAACATTACGTATTGTGTTTGTTAGTACGCTGCTGACCATGGTTTCCTGCTCTATGGCAGGTTATGGGCTTGCCCGATATCGCATTAAAGCGGTGCCGTTTCTGACAGCCATTGCCGTTTTCACCTTTATTGTTCCGATTCAGACCTATGTAATTCCTATATTTATACAATTTCGGTTTTTTGATTTTTTTGGAATCGGTTCTTTGATAGGACTGTTTACCGGCGAAAAGCTGGTAGTCAATCTCACCAGTTCAGAAGCCATATACTATATACTCAACATTCTCGGTAGTGGCACTCGTTCGGGACTGTTTATCCTGGTGTTCATGCAGACATTTAAAGGGATACCTCAGGAGCTGGAGGATGCATCACGCGTTGATGGCTCGGGGGAATTCAGAACATTTTTTCAAATAATGCTGCCAAATGCGGTTCCCGGCTTTATTGTAACCTTTGTAATGTCGATGGTTTGGCAGTGGAACGATTATTTCTTCCCATCAGTGGTATACCGTCAGGACTTTTTCCTATCCAAAAACATGATGCAACTTCGGGTGCTCGCGACCAAAGCCCTTGGTCTCAATTCATATGCGACCAATCTTTCAGAAACAGTGGTTATGTTCGCTGGTTGTTTTATTTATATTGCACCGCTGCTGTTAATGTATATGGTTGCACAAAGATACTTTTTGCAAAGTGTCGAAAGAACGGGAATTACAGGATGATTGGAAAATGAATTATAGATATAAATTATTAAAACAGGAGTGATTTTGTGAGAAAGCGAATTTGTCTAATACTAATCGCAGGACTGACATTAACCATGATAATGTCGGGTTGCGGAAACGGGGATTCCGAGGTGTCAAGCGATTCAAAGGTCACTTCCACATCCGATACCAATCAGCAAACCGAGACAACAGTTTCCGAAAGTACAACGGTTAAAAAGACCGTAACAAGCACGACAACAAAGCCCTCTAAGGGGGAAAGCATAATCGGTAATGTTTCAGATTTACGAACAGAATATAAACGACTTCCGAATTTTGAGAAACTTTCACAAGCCCAATTAGAGCAGGTAATATCCAGAGCCGATATTACCAAGCTCAGCATAAGCAAGGACAAGGCGCATATAGCAAAGGGTGCAAACGCCGCGATAAAATTCGAGTATATCAGCACATCATCATGGGCACAGACCATATTTGCCAAAAAACTTGATAAACCTCTTTCCAATGGAGCTGGAGAAACTTTTATTATAGACCCGGTAGAGGAACCCCTTGACGGTTATAAAGGATTGCGCTTTTGGATAGATTTGACCAGACCGGAAGGAAAAGCAACCGAGAAGATGGAGCTAGTTTTCTTTATGGGCAACTGGTCAGCAGGATATCGCAGCGATAATCAATATACCGTTACCCTTCCTGATAACAACTATAAGGGGTATATTACTCTTCCCTTTGACAAGTTTGTCAACGGTTACAAACCCGACACCTTACAATGCAACAAAACCACAATTG
This sequence comes from Oscillospiraceae bacterium, assembly GCA_028683785.1. GTDB lineage: Bacteria > Bacillota > Clostridia > Oscillospirales > Acutalibacteraceae > Avimonas. Next base: position 7,557 of record JAQUHC010000026.1, on the reverse strand, counting down.
ATTATTTTGCATTTAAACTACTTACTCCGAATGTGAAAGACACAGTCATATATATATCCGGCTTTCAAGCATATCGTGAAGTCTTTTAGTTTACTGGAATTTCAAAAACAATAGGGGAGGAAAACAGAATGAATAAGAAAAAGAGTCTGGCGTTAATAGCGGCAATAGTTTTGCTTTTTACCATGGTTATGACGACGTCATTTATTGTGGCGGTTGCGGCAAACTACACGGTAGAGACTAATATTGATCAGGCTTATCTAACAGGCATGGGTTCGAATATATTAAAGGGAAAAACACTGCTAGAAGGAAGCGACTGGTCTGAGGCTAAATCCAGCAACTATAACGGCACCTATTATTTAACAGACGGGGTTCTTGTTCATAAAAAGGATCTCGGGAACCTGTACTATGGCAATTTAGGCGTGCTGTTTTATAACAGCATAAATAAAATGTTTGTATACGATTTAGGCGCAAACTATACAGCAACCAAAGCCTTGGTTGCCGGCATCTATGATGCTGCCGAGAACTATTGTATAAATGAATACAAGCTTTTTTTGTCTACGGACAAAAAAACACTGTTTACGGATGAGAGCCTGATTGTGCATTACACTAATAACCAGTGGGTTGCAGGGGATGAAGTGAATTCACCCGGTGCGGCACAGGCATTTCTGTTCAATCAAGACACCCAACCAAGCGGACGCTATTTCGGTATTCAATTAGTAGTCCCCAACAGCAGAACCATAGTTGACAAGACTGCTTACCTTAACCAGTTTGGTCTGTACGGCATGCCCGCGGATTATACGGTAAATAACGAGGTCCAGCAAAGCGATGTTACCGCGTTGGGCGGCAACATCTTGAAGAATAACAGTAAATTGTATAATGCGGCAGATCCCGCAGCATGGGTAGAAATTACTAGTTCTAGTAATTATAACGGAGTACCTTTTTTGAATGACGGAGTTCTGCGTCATTCCCAAAGCGGTGGCACCCTATATCGCGGTGAGGAAGGCTTGATTTTCTGGGCCGGTTCAGGGAAGAAATATGCATACGATATGGAAATTTCATACTCGGCGGAGGATATACTGGTCGCAGGCGGCTATGATATGACCGGCGGCGGGGCGGATTACAGCATATCGGAATATAAGGTATTTTTATCGAATAACAAGGTTGATTTGTTCAGTGATGCAAATTGCGTTATATACTACATAAACTCTGAAAAGGCTCCTGCACAATGGTTTGAGTACAATGACCTAGCTCAAAAGCCCACCGGACGATATTTCGGTGTTGAAATAATAAAAAGCAATGAAACCTCAACCAATGTATACCTTAACCAGTTTGGCGTGTACGGATATCCGGCGGGATATACGGTGGTTGACGGTCTAAAGCAGAATACCACGATTGATGAGTTTGGACAAAAGCTGGGTTCGAATATTTTAAGCAAGAAAACATTAGAGGTATATTCAGATGGTACCTATTCGGCCCCAACATACGGCAGCGATGGTTATTCATCGGTATCAAGGTACACGGATAACACCGTCTATTCTGCCCACACTACTTTTTATGAAGGCAACGGAAAGATGCTTGCATACGACATGCAGGATACCTACCAAATCAGCAAGTTGATGGTTGCCGGCATTTACGACACTGCGGTAAATAAATGCATCGCGAAATATAAAATCTTCATATCAGATTCAAAGGATGCTTTATTTAATGATGAAAATTGTGTTGTAAGTCACACAAACAACGCATGGGCGGCAGGCTCGGACAGCTTCTTGGGAGGGGCACAGGCCTTTCTGATAAATCATGACAGCTACATAACAGGACGGTATGTTGGATTTCAGTTTGAGGATGCTTCTTGGACCGAAACCGTTGTGAGAATCAGTGAGCTGGGCGTATACGGTTCACCGGCAAACGGCAGGTTTACGGTATCCCAAGGGGTCACTCAGCTGGAATATAACAAACAAGGTACGAATTTACTCACCGGAAAAGATATGTATAAGAATAATATTGATACCAATGCATTCAGCCTAGTTACCAAGGATAGTACCGGCAGAGCGACTTCTGAGCTCGCCAACGACAATATTACCCAACAGCTTCGTTGGTATGATAATGCTAAAAATTATGGGACAATGCTCTATTACAACCTCGGTGATGCGTATGAAATTGAGAAGCTGGTGGTTGCGGGAATATATGATTCGGTAAACAACTATTCGCTGGCTCATTATGAGATCTACATTTCTAACAGCCTGGATACCCTCTGGAATTCTTCCAGCATGGTTATCGATTATTACAACACAGCCTATAAGCCGGGCAGCACCGGTGATCTCATGGGTGCCGTGCAATTGTTTGAATTCACTAATGGCAATCTGCCCAAAGGTCAGTATTACGGTATACATATTCCCGACTCGATGGCTCCGTTGTATCCGACAAGCCCGGCAAACTATTTTAAAGAGCTGCGTATCAGCGAGCTTGCGGTTTTTGCCAACAAAGCTAATGCGGGTTATACCGTAACCCAAAATATGACCCAAGAGGAATATGAAGCTCTTGGTAACAACATATTGAGCGGTAAAAAGCCTTACGACACGAACTGGTCGCTTATTGAATATGACAGCTCCGGTTATCGCAAGACCGAATGGCTTACAGACGGCACACTCGTGGGAGTCCCGCTTGACCTTGCGGTTGATTTCTGGAATGGTGACGGAAAAAAGCTTGCTTATGATATCGGGCATGGGGATTATATTGACAGGTTACTCGTTGGCAGCTGGTATTCACCCACCGATAATCAAACACCGGCAAATTATAAGATTTATGTTTCAAATACGCAGGAAACCCTTTGGAATACCGAGAATTGTGTAACGAATTATTATAACAACGCATGGAAGGCAAATTCCTCGGTGAATGCGGGCAGCACCCAGCTGTTTACCTATGGCGTAGCTGGGGCGGAGCTTCCATACGGACGATACATCGGCTTTGAGTTTGTGGATTGTAATGTCACCTCTGCAACGCTTCGGCTTTGGGAGATTGGCGCGTATACCATGACCGAGATTCCGGTTGCGGATAACGGTATTACCGCGATTCAAAGGGTGGCAAAGGATGGCGAGGCTTATGATGTTCCGGCCGGAAGCGGTTCGCTGAAGGTAGGAAATATATCAACCGGCAATCATACCCTGACGGTAACCGACCAAAATGGCGATAATCATGTATATTTTGTAGCCGATGGCACGGTTACATATCAGAGTCAGTTTACAAATTCCACCACATTCCTAGGCTCTGCTATTCGTGTGCAGAATCCGCAGGGATTGCGTTTCAAAACCTCAATGACCAAATTGGCCAGAGATTCGGGTAAAATCATTGAGTATGGCACGGTTGTGGCAAAAAAATCGGCGCTGAACGGCAAGGAGCTGGTGGTCGATTCACCCGATTATACAAGCATTAAAGCCGTTGCATTTAATGCCACCGACGGAACCGAAATTATCTATGGGGAAAATGAAACAACGGTAGAATATACAGTGGCTTTGTATAACATTGCCCAGAGGAACTACCGCACATATTATTCTGCAAGACCATATATGATTTGTGAGGATGCGAGTGGAAACCTATTTACAGTCTATGGTGAGACACAAACCAAGCGAATTCTTTCTGTTGCCGAACAAGCAAGCACCGAACTGGAAAAATACAGCCCGATTGTTCAGGAATATATTATGTCGATTGTAAACAACAGTGAAATAGCTACCATTTCTCAGGCATATGCAACATCCCTCAATGTGACACCGGAAATGCTGCAACAATCAGTTGTATCCGAAGGGAACAAGGCAAGAATTGCTAAGGTACTTAGAAAAGCTGCCTTGGGTGAGGATATTACCCTTGGGGTATTGGGAGGCTCAATCACTGCCGGTGCATCGGCATCTCCCGGAAGAGCATACGCTAATCGCGTAAGGGATTGGTTGCAGAATGAATTCCCGGATACCAATGTAAAATTGGTGAATGCGGGAATTGGCTCAACCACCTCTATGGTTGGGGTTCACAGAATTGAAGCCGATCTACTTAAATACGACCCCGACCTGGTTATTGTTGAATATTCGGTCAATGAATCGGATTCTCAGCTTACATTTGAAAATGTCATACGCCGTGTTATGTTGGAGGAACAGGAAATCGGGTTGATTATGCTGTTCACCATGAGGGATAACGGATGGAATAACCAGGATGCAGAGATACCGATTGGTACTCATTACGGTGTTCCTATGATCAGCTATCGCGATGCCATCTGGCCGGCCATTGAAGACCCGAATAATACCGATTTCGAATGGGGTACAGTCGGAGCAGACACTGTTCATCCCAATAATAAAGGTCATGAGATTATTGGTGCTCTAATCGGGGATTATCTCGCAAGGCTCTATTCCGAGATTGATACAATCGGCACGACCGTTCCCGTATTGCCGGATGTTATGTTCACCGATATATACATGGATGCTATTCTTTATACCTCCGCAACACTTCCGAAGGATATGATCGTTTCTCTGGGAAGCATGGCGGTTAACACCAACGCTTTTCATCAGTTTAAGAATGGCTGGACGGCGACCTACGATGGCAATGCCGCCCAACCGATGGTACTTAATCTGGGGCCATGTCAGTCTGTAACCCTCCTAATCAGAAGAACGGCAAAGGCAGGTGCGGGCAAGGCTCTTGCACAGCTTGAAACACATTCAAGGCTGATAACAAAAACATGTTCGAATGCCTACCCGGGATTGAACGCCGATTATGCCGATGCCATACAGCTTTTTACCACCGACACAGCTGAGGATATGGTTCTTACTATTACACCTGAGCTTACAGAAGGCCAGTATTTTACTCTGCTTGGTATTATGATTGCTTAAGCTAAAAGGGAAGCACTGTTAAGAAATGAGGAAGTTACAGGGGGAAATATCTGGTTGGATTACGATATGGGATCGGGTATTGATGACGCGATTTGTCTTGCCTGTTTTTTGCAGCAGGTCGACTGGCCTGATCCAGCGACCTCAAATGCGGTACGCACAGTCATACATTCCCCCAAGCCGCGACAAGAGCAGGCTGAGAACTTCCCAGCTTTCATTTAACTTTACAGAATGATGATAATTTGAAGGAGGGAAAGAGATGAATAAAAACTATCAGGCTCCAAGCATGGAAATTCAGCTACTCACCTTAAAGGACCATATTACAACAAACAGCGATGTTTTACTCGACTCGGAAAACTTGGATGTTTAATAGTACCAAAAATACAATTTAAAATGTGAAAGGGGTTAATCTTGTGAAGTACAAAAAAGTACTTGCAAACGCTTGTGTCTTATCATTGGTTTTGTGTCTTATCGTAGGTTCTATGGCATTTTCTATAATGGCGGCTACCGAATATGAATATGTAGAATCACAGTTCTTTAACGAATCATCTCAGCAAATTTGGGATCTTTGCAAGCTAGAAGGAGCCGACACCACGGTAACGGCAGGAATTACAGATCCGACACATAAACCGGCAGGCGTTGCGTCCTCAATAAAGCTGCACTCTGCCGGGACAGCCAGTTATCCCGCTGTTTACTTCTGGAATGAGAAAAACACGGGCGGGCGTATACCTCACGGCAATCTGTTTGGAACTTCAAAAGCAATAGAGTATGAAGGTATCCGCATTTGGCTGCAAACAGATAGCACGAATTTCTATAGCAAAATTATGATTTATATCGGGGATATGTATACCGGATACTGGCCATCCAGTTTTTATCAGTACATGTATATTGTCCCCGAGGGCGGGCAGAACGGCTATATTGACATACCGTTTGCGAGCTTTGTCAACGGAAGCGGTGTTGCACTTCCTGTAGGCGATGTTCTGGACTTTATCACCATAAAGCTTAATGATTCGGCCAAAAAGGTGGAAACCGATGTCTATATAGCCGACCTCAAGCTGTATCGTGAAAGTGATGTCACCACCACGTCAACAACAACTACTACGGCAACCACAACCACAGCTTCAGCTGCAACCACCACAGATACCACTACCTCTTCCGCCTTGGATGCAACCACAACAACTACTGCTAATACAACCACAACCGATCCTCAAGATAAGTATGAATATCTTAAATCCGATTTGTTTAACAATGCTACACAGGAGATGTGGGATAAAGTTAAATACGAAGGCACCAATACCAAGGTTACAGCCGGAATTACAGATTCTGCGCATAAACCCACAGGCGTTGCTTCCTCATTCATGTATCATACGGCGGGTACAACCAATTATCCAGGAACTTATTTCTGGGAAGAAAAAGCAGGTGGTACACGCGCACCCTTTGGAAGCTTGTTTGGAACAGCCAATGTAGCTGATTATGAGGGCATACGTTTATGGCTGCAAACCGCTGACAGTAATCAGTACAAGAAAATCATCATCTGCATTGGCACCATGAGTGGGAATAGCTACTGGCCAAGCAGTACAACAGGATTTTACACCTATACCTTAACCATTCCGGATGGTGGACTGGATGGATACTTTAACATACCATTCTATTTGTTTACAAACAATTTGGATGAATCAATACCGGTTGGAGATACCCTGCATTTTGTCGCTTTCAAATACTCCGATTCTTCGATGAGAGTATCTGACACATATTTTGCCGACCTCCAGCTATACCGCGAAAAGGGTAATCTCCCCGACGACAATAATGACGATACCGATACCGAAGAGCCGATTATATATGAGTATTTGAGATCCGAATTGTTTAATGATTCTACCCAAGGCATGTGGGATAAGTCAAAGTATGAGGGCGAAGGCAATATCGTTACAGCAGGAATTACAGACGCTGCGCATAAGCCTGCAGGAGTGGATTCGTCATTTAAATTCCATACAACCGGATCATCCTTTTATCCCGGAGTCTATTTTTGGGAAGAGAAGGCCGGAGGGCAGCGCGCACCTTTCGGAAATCTGTTTGGAACGGCAAAGGTCAGTGAATATGATGGCATACGGCTTTGGATACAAACAGCGGACAATAATGCGTTCAACAAATGAATTATATACATTGGCTTTATGTCCGGTTCCACTTACTGGCCTAGCGATGCAGTAGGCTTTTATATGTGTAATGTAGTCTATCCGGCAGGAGGCCAGAACGGGTATGTAGATATCCCGTTTGAAAGCTTTAAGAACAAGCAGGAGGAGCCGATAGCGGTTGGAGACGCCCTTAACTTTATTGCATTTAAGTATTCTGACAGCACTATGAGGGAGTCCGATACTTATTTTGCCGACCTGCAGCTTTATCGTCAAAAGGGTTCCGATTCCGGTTCGAAGTCTCCCGGAACAGGTGAAAGCAGTACATCAACCTTGTTTATTATACTGTTTGGTGCATTCATAGTTGGTACCGGCTCGTACATTTATGAAAGAAAAGTGAACAAACGCCGCAGAGCCGACAAGTAACAACAGCTTAGGATAAAGGGGCGACCTACCTTGCGGTGTACGGCCGCCCCTTTATTTCTTAAATTATTACTCTTAACGATTATTTGGTAAGCAGAAAGGTAAGACCATAGAATGACAAAACGATGGGTGGCAATGCTCTC
>JAQUHC010000025.1 GCA_028683785.1 Oscillospiraceae bacterium | reverse complement strand
GAAAAATTCGAGATATATCGGATGTAAGAAACGAAATAGGTCTTGAAGGGCTGAAAATTACAATCGACCTAAAACGGGGAGTGGATCCCGAGAGGTTGATGTCCCGCCTGTTTAGCATGACTCCGCTTGAGGATTCATTTTCATGCAACTTCAATGTGCTTATTGCAGGTATACCCAATGTAATGGGGGTTCGCACCCTGCTGAACGAATGGGTTGCTTTTCGAATTGAATGTGTTCGCAGGCGTGTGTTTTATGATTTAAACAAGGCACAGGACAAGCTCCATCTTCTGCAAGGCCTTGCAAAAATTTTGTTGGATATAGATAAAGCAATCAAGATTGTGCGAGAAACAGAGGAAGAAAATGAGGTTGTACCTAATCTCATGATCGGTTTTGGAATTGATGAGATACAAGCGGAATATGTTGCAGAAATTAAGCTCCGTCATCTTAATCGTGAATTTATTCTAAAACGCACCGATGAGATTGAAAAGCTTGAAAAGGACATAGAGGAAATGGATAGGATTTTGAAAAGTCCGTCCAGAGTTAAAACAATAATCATAGATGAGCTGAGAGAGATTTCAAAAAAATACGGGATGCCTCGCCGCAGTGAGCTTATATATGCAAGTGAAATTGAGGAAGAGGAAGATATTAATGAGGAGATTCCCGATTATCCCTGTACCATTTTCTTCACAGCCGAAGGATATTTCAAAAAAATCCCCCCCCAGTCCCTGCGCATGAGCAGCAACCACAAGTTGAAGGAGGGGGACCGCATAATTCAGACGGTCGAGACAACCAACAATCAAGAGGTTTTGTTTTTTACAGATATGGCTGCTGTTTATAAAGCTAAATTAAGCGATTTCGGAGATACAAAAGCAAGTTCGATGGGCGATTATGTTGCAGCGAATCTTGGCTTTGACGAAGGTGAAAACTCAAAATATATGGCGATAACATCGGATTACAGCGGGTATATGATTTTTTTGTTTGAAAACGGAAAGGCCGCAAAGGTTGAGCTTTCTGCTTACGCAACCAAAACAAACCGCCGCAAATTGATTGGGGCATATTCTGATAAATTTCCCCTTATTGCTGCATTTCATATGCAGGAGGACGGAGAAATACTGTTGACCGCCAGTTCGGGAAGAATGCTTCTGTTTCATACAGGAGCACTATCGGTTAAGGCGACCCGCAACACCGCCGGGGTACAGGTGATGACCTTAAAATCGAGGAACCGGGTTGTAATGGCAGATATTTTTACAGATGGAATGCTGTCGAAACCTGACAGATACCGTAAAAAATCTTTACCGGCAGCCGGTTCAACGCCCGCCGCCGAGGATATAGGTGAGCAGCTCACCTTGGAATAAGCAATTTCAAATTGGAAAACCGCAGTCAGATAAACGATCATCAGACTGCGGTTCCGGCAGTAAAACAGCAAACGCAGGTTCATGTTTTTTCTGCCGACCTTATGTTTCCCACCATATATTATTTTATTCATAATAAACACTGTAATAAAACATGATTAGTATAAAACAAAACAATAAAAAGAATGAGAACTCCGAAAATGGGTTCTCATTTTTTGTTCTACTTTTCAGGCTTGTCTCATATTCATAAATGAGGTGAGGACAGGCATGTCTGAATTTAATGAAACGGTTAAATATTTACCTACATCACTGAAAAGCAGGGTAATGATGTTGCCTGAAAGCTTGACAGACAGAATTCAGGAGATACGGTTGCGCTCCGATGCACCTTTAACTCTCTCGACTCCTGACGGGGAATGGATGGTTGCTTCCTCAGGCAAAGCAGTAAAATCGGGCGGTGACTATATAATTTGCATGCCTGCCGATATTGACGAATGCTTTTTAATGCTGTGCGAATATTCGGTACATACACATCAAAACGAACTGAAGACCGGTTTTATAACCTCGCCGAACGGCAGTCGGGCAGGGGTTGCAGGAACAGCCGTTGTGGATAACGGGCGGGTGGTTTCATACCGAAATATTACATCGATATGTCTACGCGTTGCACGCAGGCATATCGGCTGCGCGACCAAGATGATTGATACATTGATTGACGGCGGGCGGATTTGCGGCACCCTGATTTGCGGCGAACCCTCAAGCGGCAAAAGCAGCCTTTTAAGGGATACTGCAAGGCAGCTGACAAGTGGTATGGCCGAGCGGCGCTGGCGTGTTTCGGTGGTGGACGAGAGGGGAGAGCTGTCGGGCGACGGCAGCCTTAAAAGTTGTGATGTTTTGCGATATTCACCCAAAGCTGTGGGTATTCAACAGGCGGTTCGATGTCTTGCTCCCGATGTCGTGATATTTGATGAATTGGGAAGCATCGAGGAAACCAAGGCGGTTTTGGATGGACTTAATTCGGGGGTTGCCGCAATTACATCGGCACATTGTAATAACGGAAGGTCTCTTTTCAGCCGCCCTTTACTGGTGACTGCGTTGAAATCGGGTGCATTTGAACGGGTCGTTTTTTTGGAGGGAAGGGGTTCACCCGGAACCATTTCAAGGATAATGAATGTGGGGGATATGTTTGCTGAAAACAGTCGGACTGATACTGGTTATAACGGCGGGGATGGGTACAGGTATAGTTTCCTCTCTGTCTCTGAGCCGGCGCACAGCATCACTTGAACTCCTGGACAGATTTATTGTATATCTCGAAACCCAAATAAGGTATTCCGCATCCCCGATACGGCAGATTATTATACAAGCTGCAAACGGGGAATTCGCGCGGCTATCTTTTATTACACAAGCTGCAATAAGATTAAAAAACGGGGGCAGTCCATATGAAGCATGGATTGGAGCGGCAGGCGAATGCAGCGATGAGTGTTCATTTACGGCAGCCGATCGAGAAATAATCATTGATTTCGGAAAAGGCTTGGGCAATACAGATATTGAGGGACAATTATCTCATTGCGAAGCCTTTCGCCGCTTGCTAAGAGACAGGCTGCAAACCGCACGCTGTGAGTCCCGGACCAAAGGGAAGCTGTATATAACACTTGGTATCGCGGGCGGGCTGGCTGCTGCCTTGCTGATGTATTAATATTTTATCAGATTTGTATAGGGAAGGATGAAGTATATCATGGATGTGGATCTCATCTTTAAAATTGCCGCAATCGGTATTATTGTTGCCGTACTTAATCAGCTTTTGATACGTTCAGGGCGGGAGGAACAGGCCATGCTGACCACCTTGGCAGGACTTATCGTTGTGCTGTCCATGATTGTCAGCGAAATAAGTGAGCTGTTTCGCACCGTAAAAACCGTTTTCGGTTTGTAATGCCATGAATATAGTGACAATTGCCGGTGTAACCGTAATAGCAGCCTTTCTAGCCGTTCTAATTCGCCGTTATCATCCTGAATACTCGATGGCAATCGGGCTTATAACCGGCATTCTGATTCTTGGTATGCTGATAATTCAACTTGTTCCTATATTCGGCAGACTGCAAATCCTTCTTAATTCCACATCTATTCCGAGCGAATACGGCTCGGTGCTGTTTAAGGCGCTTGGGATAAGTCTTCTGGCCCAACTTTCAGCCGATGCCTGCCGGGATGCGGGAGAGAATGCAATGGCAGAAAAAGCGGAGCTTGCCGGGAAGGTGTTTCTGCTGATTCTTGCTTTACCTCTTTTTGAAAAGATAGCCGAATTAGCCGTTCAACTTATGAACGGAGGCGAGACAGGATGATAAACATTAAAAAAGTAAGCCGTTATTTTATTATTATTGTATTGCTTTTGTCTGTTACAGGTTTATTTGCATCTGCCGAAGCAACCCTTGATGATATTTACAATGAACAGTTGGCGGAGAGCGGAGCCGAGGAAATTTGGAGTGATTTGCCGTCCGAGACCAAAGACTTTATGAATAAAATCGGTGTAGACAGCTTCAAAGCAGAGTCCTTTACAGGAATGAAACCCGATAAAGTTATAAACAGCCTTTTTGATTTACTGAAGGAACGGGCGACAGGGCCTTTTCGTTCAGCGGGGGTTCTTCTCGGAGTGGTGTTGCTGTACGCATTAATGGACGGAATGCGTCAGACCGTCAAGGAAGAATCTATTTCAAAGGTCTTTGGTGCAATATGTGCCATAACCGCCTGCGCGGCGCTGTTGGTTCCTATTTCGGGCTGTATACGCGATGTGAGTAATGCAGCAAAAAGCACATCGGTTTTCATGTTCAGCTATGTTCCTGTATTTGCCGGTATAATGCTTGCTTCCGGACAAGCCGTAACATCAGCATCCTATCAGACGGTGGTATTGTTTGCAGCCGAGCTTATTTCACTTGCCGCCACCCACTTTATTGTTCCCATGATGACGGTATCCCTTGCAATGGGGTTGACCGGTTCGGTTACACCAAATATGAAGCTTGATAGAGCAAGTAGCTTTATAAACAGTTGCTGCGGATGGTTACTCGGACTGATAACCTCGGTATTCGTCGGACTACTTTCAATGCAGGGAATGGTAGGCTCTGCTGTCGATACCATGACAGGCCGCGCAATTCGTTTTTCGCTGGGGGCATTTGTACCCGTGGTGGGGAGCGCACTTGGTGAAGCATATAATTCAGTTCGAGGCTGCCTTTCGCTTTTAAAATCAACACTGGGCGGGTTCGGAATATTGGCAACCGCTCTTATTATGCTGCCGCCGCTTATCGAGTGCATCATATGGCTGCTGTCAATGAGTTTTTGTATAATGGTGGCCGAGATGTTTTCACTGGATACGGTTGCATCATTGTTTAAAACGGCACAAGGGGTGCTTAAAACCCTGATAGGCGTACTTTCCGCCTGCTCAATGTTTATGATAGTAGCAACCGCAATAGTAACGGTAGCCGGTAAAAACGCATATTAAATTTGCGGAAAGGCATTGATTATAAATGGACAGTATAACAAGATGGGCAGGAGCTCTTTGTTTCGCGGCTGTAGGCTGTACCGCTTTCCAAATTCTTGCCCCGAAAAAAGGTATGGGAAAAATTTTCAGGCTTTTAACCGCTGCATTTTTTCTTTGCTGCCTCGCTTCTCCGCTCCTTTCGGTAAAATCGATAATAAAAATAGATTTTAAAAACCTGCCCCGAGTGGCTTCAACCTACGATATTCAGGAGAAGGTAAAGGAACAATTTAAATCACAGGTAAACGCCGCATTGGAATTGACTGCTCGGCAGACTTTATCCGAGCAAAATATTGAGCTTGGAAAAATTGAAGCAAACATTGATATTGATGAGGACAGCCGCATATATATTAACGGTGTTGTCCTTTATCTGGACAAACAAAGCAGGTCTATGTCACTAACTGCCGAGCAGTTGATGGAAGAGCGTTTGGGGGTAGATGTTACAGTGATGATTATTGAATAAATGATGGAAAGACATGCATATGCTGTTGTATGAGGGAAAGGACTGAATAATTATGGATGAAAAATCGGGCTTGGTAATATTAAAGCGGTTGCCGGATTGGATAAAAAGTAATATGGGGCGCCGGATATTGATTGTTATCGGTCTAATAGGTATATTACTCATCGGCTTGTCAACCTTTTTACCCGATGGAAAAAAAGAAAAGGCTACATCCGGTAAAACCGTGAAAACAGCAGAGGAATTTGTCGCCGAAACGGAGGAGAGACTTACCGAAATAATCGGCAGCATTGAGGGGGCGGGGAATTGCAGGGTTATGGTAACGCTTGAAAACGGCGTTGAATACATATATGCGGTAGAGCAGGATATCAATACAGATCGTCAGGAAGATTCAAACAGAATTTCTGAGCGGGAAGATAACCGCGAATCGGTAATTGTTGTAGATACCGAAAACGGCAGGCAGGGATTATTGGTGACCGAAATCCAACCCACTGTCAAGGGTGTTGCGGTGGTATGTAAGGGAGGGGATCAACCCTTGGTGCAACAGCGAATAATAAACACCATAACCACCGTACTAAACATATCCTCAAAAAGAGTTTGTGTAACAAAATTGTCCGATTAATACTATACTTCTTGAATAATGAAAGGATTGAAGCATCTATGAAGAAAATATTGGGTAAAAAACAAGTTATGCTGGCGGTGCTGGTGGTGGCATTAGGGGTGGCGGTATACCTCAACTATTATTTTACCGTCGATAATAAGCTGGCGACTGACACATCAACATCCAGCTCCGGAAATTTCGGAGATGCACATTTTGTTGACAATCCGTCAACCGCCACAAAGCCGGATGAATCGAAAGGAAAAGAGGTTATTGATCCGTCTGATTATTTTGTGCAGGCGCGGCTTAATCGGGAAACGGCAAGACAGGAGGCATTGGATGTTATACGAGATATGATTAATGATGTTAAGGCAAGCCAGAAAACACAGGAGTTGGCGCTTGAGAAGGCTGCTGCGCTTTCCGCCTCGATTGAGCAGGAAAGTAAGATTGAAAACCTTATAAAAGCAAAGGGCTTTAAAGAATGCATTGCATATATTGAAGATGATAAATGCAATGTTGTGGTACGCTCTGAGGATTTGAAGGCGTCACAGGCCCTCCAAATCACCGATATTGTTTCCGCTCAGTCGAAAGTTGTCGCACAAAATGTCAACATTGTAACCGTAAAATAATAAAAAATGGTTGCTCCAAAGGTACTTTGTGGTATAATAGTTGTAAAAGCGGCTTATTACTGTTTTTTATTGCAGCCTTAAATTAAAAAGTGTGGGGCTGTTGATTGTTAAGGAAGGATTTGGAAAGGCAGGTTTTTTAATGAACAGGAAAGAATATAAGTCCTCCGAGGGTAGCTGTATAATATCGGAGGAAGTGATTGCTTCAATAGCCAGTACTGCTGCTATGGAGGTTGCAGGGGTGGCTGGAATGGCACAAAAGCCTACCGATATCCGCGGTCTTATAGGTATCACTGCGGCCAAGTCTGTAAGGGTTCTTAATAACGAAAGTGAAACCATTCTTGATGTATACATCAACATCAATCTTGGTGCGCGAATTCCCGATGTGGCTCCCGCGGTTCAGCATAATGTTAAGGTTGCGGTTCAGTCGATGACCGGCAAACCCGTAAATAAGGTCAATGTTCATATTGCGGGGATTGTAATTGATGAAAATAAAGAAACTCCTGTTTAGCAGAGCAAACGGCACTGTCTCAAAAAAGCGGGCGGGTATCGAACCGCTCCTGCGGATAGTATATATCAACATACTATTTGCAGGACAAGGGCTCTGTTCTTGCCGAAAGATTTTTTGAGGCGGTGCTTTTTTGTTATCGTAAATGTCGGATTATGGGTGATGAGATCAGCCATTAGTATTAAACATTTTCGAATTTGCTCCGAAAGGCATGATAAACAAAATGACACGACGCAAAGCGCGCGAACTTGCATTTATTCTTCTTTTTGAAAAATCCTTTACAGATTATTCTATCAAGGATATTCTTGCTAATGCAGACGAAGCGAGGGATATTAAGGTCAATGCGTTTGCGCTTGAGCTCGCGGAAGGTGCGGACAAGCATATTGATGAAATTGACCTCATCATTTCGGCAAACTCACATAAATGGAACAAAGAGCGCATTTCCAAGGTCGCCCTTGCCATCATGCGTTTGGCTATTTTTGAGATGCAGCATTTGGATGATATACCGGTCAGCGTTTCGATAAACGAAGCTGTTGAGCTTGCAAAAAAATACGGCGGAGAAGAAGACCCCGCCTTCATAAACGGTGTTTTGGGCGGTGTGGCACTTCAAAAAGGGTAATAAGGCATAACAGCCGGAAGTGCCATTTTCACATCAATACAAACCGAAAGGAGTGGCGAAAAATGCGGGTAATCACAATAAGTCAACTTAACCGTTATGTTAAATCGCTGCTCGAGGGCGATAAAAACCTAAACTCGGTTTATATCGGAGGCGAAATTTCGAATTTCACCAATCATTATAAATCCGGGCATCTTTATATGTCGCTTAAGGATGAAGGAGCGATTGTAAGGGCGGTTATGTTTAAAGCCCATGCCTCCAAATTGCAATTTACACCCGAAAACGGAATGAAGGTTATCGTTCGAGCCCGTGTGTCCCTATATGAAAAGGACGGCTCATTTCAAATATATATTGAGGAAATGCAGCCGGATGGTGTCGGCGCATTGCAAATAGCATTTGAACAACTGAAAAAGCGGCTGGCTGATGAGGGTCTGTTTGATGAATCCCGCAAACGCCGATTACCGAGTTATCCGTCTAAAATCGGGGTTATAACCTCTCCCACCGGTGCAGCAGTCAGAGATATTTTTAATGTACTTGGTCGGCGGTATCCGCTCGCTGAAATTGTGTTTGCACCTGTTTTGGTTCAGGGAGACGGAGCACCCCCTCAGTTGATAAATGCACTCAAATGGTTTAATATAAATAAAGCAGTGGATTTAATCATTATAGGCAGAGGGGGCGGCTCGATTGAGGAACTGTGGGCTTTTAACGATGAGGGTGTTGTGCGGGCTGTGGCAGCATCACACATACCTGTAATATCGGCCGTTGGACATGAAACCGACTTTACCATATGCGATTTTGCTGCCGACCTGCGCGCTCCGACACCCTCAGCAGCTGCCGAGCTTACCGTACCCGATAGTCAACAATTGCTCTCAAAACTGTTTCAAATTCAGGTTATTACGCGAAGAAACCTTAGTGCCGTTTTGGAGTCTTCAAGGCAAAGACTGTCTGCGGTAATTTCACGCCGTTGTCTTTCAATCCCCCTCTATTATGTCGAAGAGCAGGCCATGAAGAGCGATTATCTGACTCGTTCTTTTATACATGCCGCACAAGCATGCCTGTCCGAATACGACAGAAGACTTGGTGCAATAAGTTCTAAGCTTGATGCTCTCAGCCCGTTAAAGGTATTATCAAGAGGCTACTCAATACCTTATGTAAACGATAAGGTTATAAAAAACGTAGGGGATGTAAATTCGGGAGACAGCCTTTCCTTGCGTGTTAGTGACGGAACCATACAATGCACGGTTGATTGATAAGTATCAGAAAGGAAGTGCCATATGGCAGCAGAATTGACGTTTGAAAAAGCAATGACCAGACTTGAAAATATTGTGGCTCAGCTTGAAGGCGGGCGCTGCACATTGGACGAATCGCTGAAGCTGTTTGAAGAGGGGACAAAGCTTACTGCTTACTGCTCAAAGGCACTTAAAACAGCCGAGCAGAAGATTGTGCGGCTTACATCGGCCGATACCGACGGCATAAAGAATGCAGCTCCTTCCGACATAGCCGACCAGGACAAGCCTTCAGAATAAATAAGTTTTAAAAGGCAGAAAGGTTTGAATTAATGAGTAATTCGATATACAATGATACCATGAAGCAGCATCTTGACATAATAGAAACATCCCTTCAAAATTATATCCCGGAAAGGAATTTAACTTTACAGGACGAATTATTTAATTCTATGGAGTATGCCTGTGCTGCGGGGGGTAAACGACTGCGACCGGTTCTTTTGATGGAATTTTGCAGGGTTTGCGGCGGGGATACAAGAAAGGCTCTGCCATTTGCCTGTGCTGTTGAAATTATTCATTCCTATTCATTGGTTCACGATGATCTGCCCTGCATGGATAACAGTCCTTTACGCCGAGGACGGCCGTCAGCACATATCGCATTCGGTGAAGCCATGGCTCTGCTGGCGGGTGATGCTTTGCTTAATCGTGCTTTTGAGATTATGCTTGACCCTGCCAATCGACAGGGGCTTTCGACAGAATCCGCGATCGAGGCTGCCTTTATTCTTGCAAATGCCGCAGGTGCCCGGGGAATGGTCGGAGGTCAGGTGATTGACCTGAAAAGCGAGTGTCAAGCCATTGACCTTGACACATTGGAAAATCTGCAAAAAGGTAAGACGGCAGCACTTATTTCAGCCGCTTGTCAAATGGGATGCTGTATTGCGGGAGCAGACGAGAAAAAAATGGATACCGCACGCG
Organism: Oscillospiraceae bacterium; assembly: GCA_028683785.1. GTDB lineage: Bacteria > Bacillota > Clostridia > Oscillospirales > Acutalibacteraceae > Avimonas. The sequence continues at coordinate 9,356 of JAQUHC010000025.1, read as the reverse complement.
AATTCGGATTGCAGTTAGGCCTTTGCTTCCAGATAGTCGATGATATTCTTGACAATACATCAACTTCGGAACAGCTGGGTAAGCCGTCCGGCAGTGATACAGAGAACCATAAGGCAACCTATGTTTCGGTACTTGGGCTCAAAGAGGCCAAGTCATTTGCAATAAGACGAACGGAACATGCGGTTTTGGCTCTTGAAGTGTTCGGCAATCAGGCTGAAGGATTACGTGACTTGACATATAAGCTGTTTAAAAGAAATAGATAGATGTTGCGCGGTTTATTCCGGCGCCGGAAAGGCTTGAAAGGATATGAAAATCCTTTTTGATTTTTTTGAAAACAGGGTTTTGACCGCCGCAGTTCTCGGTTGGCTTTGCGCGCAGGTTGCCAAGCTGTTGTTTACCCTCATATTCACCCGCAAATTGAATCCCGAAAGGTTGTGGGGTTCGGGCGGAATGCCGAGTGCCCATTCATCAATGGCATGCGCTCTAACCATATCAATGGCACGGGTTCACGGCATTGATACACCCTTGTTTGCGCTTACCGTGATGTTTGCTTTTGTTACCATGTATGATGCCATGGGAGTAAGGCGGGAAGCGGGAGAGCATGCAAAATTGCTAAATAAATACCTTAACGAGATCGAGGCAGCAAAGGCAGATAAAAACGGGGACGGAATTCCCGATGAAAAGGTAAACGAGATAGAATTAAAGGAATTCATAGGGCATACTCCGCTTGAGGTATTAGGCGGCGTACTTCTCGGCATTATAATCGGGATACTGATACCGGTATAAGGTTGAGACAATATTAATTATTGTTCTGCAGAGAGAGCGAGGCTTGTCTGTTTATGTCTGATACAAAAAATACCGATACTAAATATCTGGATAGCATTCAGTCGCCGCAGGATATAAAGGATATGACGGTTTCACAGCTTATGATGCTTTGCGATGAAATTCGTGATACTCTGATAAATACCGTATCTAAAACCGGCGGGCATCTTTCGTCAAATCTGGGTGTTGTTGAGTTGACGGTTGCCATGCATAAGGTTTTTAATACACCCCGGGATCAGTTTGTATGGGATGTAGGTCATCAATGTTATGTTCATAAGCTGCTGACCGGACGGGCTGAGAGTTTTAATACCCTTCGTAAGGAGGGTGGGCTGTCGGGTTTTCCCGATCCGTGTGAAAGTAAGCATGATACATTTATTGCAGGTCACAGCAGCACCTCAATTTCGGCTGCAAACGGTATGGCAAAGGCTAAGGCTCTGCTTGGCACCGACGGCACGGTGGTTGCGGTCATAGGTGACGGAGCTTTAACCGGAGGGCTGGCGTATGAGGGGCTCAGTAATGCCGGACGCAGCAAGGACCGCCTTATTGTGGTACTTAATGACAATGGCATGTCCATAAGCAAGAATGTCGGGTTTATTGCCCGTCACCTTGCAACCCTACGTGCCCGCCCGAGATATGTGCGGGCAAAAACACTGTTCAGTAATGCGGTTGCATCAATTCCTCTTATCGGTACTCCTATTCGCAACCGCTTATTGCACTTTAAGACAAAGGTAAAAAAGGTGATGTACAGCCAAAGCAGCTTTTTTGAAGAGATGGGCTTTAATTATATAGGACCGTTAAACGGTCATGATTTAAAGGACTTAATTCGCGGCTTTCAGGCTGCAAAAAAGCTTGACAGACCAGTGCTGTTGCATGTTGCCACGGTTAAGGGCAAGGGCTATGAATTTGCCGAAAAAAACCCCGATATATATCATGGCATTTCCGGATTTGATACCCAGACCGGTTTGACTTTGCCGTCAGCCTGCTGCTTTTCCTCTGTATTCGGTGAGGAACTTTGTTCTCTTTCTGAGCAGGATCAGCGTATTTGTGCGATTACTGCCGCGATGAAATCCGGCACGGGGCTAAGTAAATTCGGCGAACGCTTCCCAAAACGCTGTTTTGATGTCGGTATAGCCGAAGAGCATGCCGTAACCTTTGCTGCCGGTCTGGCTCATAACGATGCCCTTCCTGTTTTTGCGGTTTATTCAACCTTTTTGCAACGTAGTTATGACCAGATTCTTAACGATGCCGCCATATCGGGCGAGCATATTGTTTTAGCAATTGACCGCGCAGGTATTGTGGGAGAGGACGGTGTAACACATCAGGGTTTGTTTGATGTGGCATTTCTGAATACAATACCCGGCGTTACCGTTTATTCACCGTCATGCTATAGCGAGCTTCGTATCAATCTTCGTCAGGCTATTTATGATGTTGCCGGGGTATCGGCTGTTCGATATCCGCGCGGAGGAGAGCCGGAAGGTCTGAAGGATTATCAGCCCGATTATAAGCCCAACACCTTATGGAAGGTTGCCGGTTCACGGGTTTTACTTATAACCTACGGTCGTATTTTTGCAAATGTCAAGAAGGCGGCAGACGACCTCCATGCATCAGGAATTTCTGTTTCACTCCTAAAACTTACCCGTATATTGCCTCTTGAAGATGAATGGGCAGAAGCCGCCCTTGATTATGAACAGATTTATTTCTTTGAGGAAGGTATTCGCACCGGCGGAATTGGTGAGAGTATGGGTGTGATGCTTTTACAACATGGATATACCGGGAAATACAAGAATATTGCTATAGACGGATTTGTTCCGTCGTGCAGCACCCGCTCAGGGCTTGAAAAAGCAGGGTTGGATGCAAAAAGTATAGAAAGACTTGTGCGGGCGGACTGTATGGAAAAAGAGAGGATAAGGCCATGGGCTCGGACAATCTGAATGATGTCCGAAAAGGTTACGAATCTTAAAACGGAAGGAAGGGTCTCATGCGGGTTGCGCTTATTGCAAATGAAAAAGCGACAGAGGTAATACCTTTGCTTAAACGTGTAGCTTCTGAGCTGGATAAGCTGGGAGCCGAGGTTTTGACCCCTCCTGCGGGTTCTGAGTTTCCTTTCAGCGCAACAGATGAGTTGCTAACAGCTTCCGATGTGGTTATTGTGCTCGGCGGAGATGGTACAATCATACATACCGCAAAACGAGCAGCCGGCTTTAATCGTTCGGTTTTAGGTATTAACTGCGGTCAGCTTGGCTTTATGGCAGGACTGGAATGCGACGAACTGTCACAGCTTTCAGCTTTAATGAACGGATGCTATACAATTGAAAAACGAATGATGCTCAATGTTGTAATTCTTTCTGCCGACGGTAAAAAAACAAAGCTGTATGCATTAAACGAAGTGGTTGTAGCCCGTAGCGCACTTTCAAAAATGGTTGAATTTGAGGTATCAAGTGAGCATGAGCATATTCTTGCATATCGTGCAGACGGAGTAATAATTGCAACCCCCACAGGCTCAACCGCATATTCACTTTCGGCAGGCGGACCTATAATTGACCCGGCTGTACGTTGCCTTTTGCTTACTCCTATTTGCGCTCACTCGCTCCATGCGCGCTCATATATATTCGATGAGAATTCACAGATTTATCTCAAAACAAAAAATGTTCAGGAGCAGGAAGTTTATCTTATTGTCGATGGAGAGGAAGGCTTACAGGTCGGAAAAGATGATGTTTTAATGATTTCGTGCTCCGATGTGTTTGCAAATCTGATAATAATAAAAGAAACACCTTTTTATCAAATCCTCAATAAAAAGCTTATCAGTCGCCATTAATGATATAGGGAGATATAAAATGAAAGCTAAAAGGCACGCGAAAATTCTCGACATAATTCGCTCACATTCGGTCAACACCCAGGAAGAGCTTCTTAATTATTTGAACAAGAGCGGCTTTAATATCACACAAGCAACCGTCTCCCGCGATATTAAGGAGCTTAGGTTGATAAAAACTCTGAGCGGGGATGGAAATTATTATTATTCGACCGTTCAGCTGGAAGGCGAGAATATTTCATCCAAATTCTATTCACTGTTTTCGGATACTGTAAGAAATATCGATTATGCCGGTAATATTGTAGTGGTTAAATGCCTTTCCGGAATGGCGATGGCAGCATGCGCCGCTCTTGATGCTCTCAATCGCCCGAATATAGTCGGGACGATCTCCGGTGACAATACATTTCTCTGTGTCATGCGGGATGAGAATAATGCCATAGATTTTGTAAGCGAGCTTAAAAAGCTTATGAAGAAGGAGCGTAATTAATACTAATAAGATAGGGTTGTTTATCTATGCTGACCAGTCTGCATATAGAAAATATTGCGGTTATTGAAAAGGCCGAAATTGAGCTGGGCTCCGGTTTAAATGTACTTACCGGAGAAACCGGTGCGGGTAAATCCATGGTGATTGATGCTATTAACGCTGCCCTTGGCGAGCGAATAAGCAGTGATGTGGTTCGCACAGGCAGCGAGCAGGCGCTGGTTACCGCAGTTTTTAACAATATATCAAAAAAGAATTGTCTCGCGCTGAAAGACCTCGGATATCCGCCCGATGAGGATGGTGCATTGCTTATTCAGAGAAAAATTTCAGCTGAGGGAAAGGGAAGCACCTGCCGCATTAACGGTCAACCTGCCACGGTATCCATCCTCAGAACAATCGGGCGTATGCTGGTAAATATTCACGGACAGCACGAAAATCAGGCGCTTTTGTCGGCTGAAAGGCATGTGGATTATTTGGAGCAGATTGGTGAGCTGTTGCCTCTGCATGAAAAATACTCAGAGGCATACGGCCACCTTTGCGATATAAGGCGGCAGCTTGAAAAGACCAAAATAGACGAGGGAACGAAGGCACGAAGGATAGATATGCTGCGTTTCCAAATAGATGAAATTGAGGCTGTGGGGCTTCAACCGGGCGAGGAGCAGGAACTGAAAAACCAGCGTGAGCTTTTCCGAAATGCTGAGAAAATTGCGGTTTCTTTAAACAATGCCCATCAGTGTTTTTCGGGGAATGAGGAAGGCGGCGCTCTTGCTATGGTGTCGGATGCCGTGTCATATTTAAAAGATGCCGGACGCTATGTTGAGAATGTTGCTGAATTTAGTCGCCGAGTTGAAGGCATTTTATATGATTTGGAAGAATGCGCCCAAGAGCTTAGGGATTATTCATCCCATCTTGATTTTGAACCTAATGAACTTGAACTTGTGGAAGAGCGACTGGATCGTATTCATCGCCTGACTGCAAAATACGGTTCAAATGAAGAAGAGGTACTTGAATTCCTAGAGCAAGCGCAGCAGGAGCTGGATTCTATCGAATTGTCCGATATGCTTGAAGCCCGACTTCAAAATGAATTTGGACAGGCAAAAAAGACGGTATTGGAATTGGCTAGTCAGCTTTCGACCGCCCGCCGTAAGGCGGCAGCTGACTTTGAAAAAAAGGTTCAGGAACAGCTTGCTTTCCTTGATATGCCGGGAGTAAGGCTTAAGGTATCAATCGAAACGGTTGAGCCGGGTTCGAACGGAATAGACAGCATAGAATTTTTAATTTCAGCCAATCCGGGAGAAGCTCCGCGTCCGCTTGCAAAAATCGCATCAGGCGGTGAGCTTTCGCGTATCATGTTGGCGTTAAAATCGGTTATGGCAAATGCAGATGATATTGACACCTTGGTGTTTGATGAAATTGATACCGGAATAAGCGGACGGGCTGCGCATAAGGTTGGTATAAAACTGCGTGAAACCTCCAAAAACAGGCAGGTTATTTGTGTCACACACTTAGCACAGATAGGAGCGCAGGCGGATAATCATTTTTTGATTGAAAAGACTGTTCATGACGGTCGAACCTATACTGATGTTATAGCCTTGGATAATACAGGCCGAGAAAAAGAGTTGGCAAGGATTATCGGAGGCTCGATAACCCAGGCAACCCTTGATGCAGCCCGGGAGATGCTAGCCGGGGTTAAATAATACGTAAATAATAAATACGAATCAATACTACCTCGGCTTAAAACCTTGATTTTTATTATATTTTTGTGTATAATAAACCAACAACCAAAAAGGCGGGATTAAACCTGCTTTATCCTTTATAGTCGTGTGCTTTGGTGCATACGGACGGGCGGGTCCTGTGCGACGGTGCTCCGTGAACCATGTCAGGCGGGGAACCGAGCAGCATTAAGCGGTTGTTGCCGTGCGCCGCAGTAAACCTGTCCGTCCGTATGCCCGAAAGCACGCGCTTTTTCTGTGAAAAGGGGGAGAATGCTTTATGTATCAGATGTTATACAGAAAATGGAGGCCGCAAAGCTTTTCTCAGGTATACGGCCAGCCTATGATTACGGCAGCTTTGAAAAACGAGCTGAAAACCGGCAGAATTGCACACGCCTATCTTTTTACAGGTTCACGGGGTACCGGTAAAACCTCCTGCGCGAAAATTCTTTCAAAGGCTGTAAACTGTCTCAATCCGCAAGAAGGCGACCCCTGCAATCAATGCGCTATATGTCACGGTATTGATGATGAAACGGTTCTTGATGTAGTTGAGATTGATGCTGCTTCCAATAACGGGGTTGATAACATACGTGACCTGCGAGAAGAGGTAAATTTCACACCTGCGGTTGCGAAATATCGCGTTTATATAATTGATGAGGTCCATATGCTGTCTGCGGGGGCTTTTAATGCTCTTTTAAAAACTTTGGAAGAGCCGCCCGGTCATGTAATATTTGTTCTTGCCACCACAGAGGTGCATAAGCTACCGGCCACCATCTTATCGAGGTGCCAGCGTTTTGATTTCGGTCGCATCCCGCCTGAAGATATTTCCGAGCGCATTAAATATATTGCCCAACAGGAGCAGTTTACAATTACCGATGAAGCAGCTTTTTTGGTTGCACGGATTTCGGACGGCAGCATGAGAGATGCACTTTCACTTATCGATCAGTGTCTTTCTCAAGGGCATGAGATGACCGTTGATACTGTTGCTAAAGCGGCGGGGCTTGCCGGTCGTGATTATTTATTTGAGCTTTCATCCGCTGTTCGCACAGGAGACAGCGGAGCTGCATTGGCGCTTATAGGTCGTTTGTATAATGCTTCGCTTGATATGGAACGGCTGTGTGCCGAGCTGATTGACTTTTACCGCAATCTAATGGTTATAAAAAGTGTTTCCCAGCCTGAAAGTTTGATTATCGTTCCTACTGACGAGCTGAAACAGCTTGGTGAAGAGGCGGCTGCCTATCAACTGCCTGCCATACTGCACTGTATGGATATACTGCAGGCTTCGCTTGAAAGTTTGCGTTCGGGGGCTTCAAGACGAGTGGGTATGGAAATGGCCGTTTTAAAGCTTTGCTCGCCCGAGCTTGACACAGACATCCAATCACTGCTTAGGCGAATAAAAGCCCTTGAAGTTGCCGTTAAATCGGGGAATATAAAAGTAAATGAACAGGCAGAAGAAAAACAACTTGAAAAGCTTGTAAACAAGCATAAAAAGAAAGATGAAGCAACACCCCCGCCTGCCGTTGCTCCGGCAGATGACCATGATGTACCGGAGGTTGTTGAAACAGAATTTACAGGTTGGAACGATGTCATAACAATACTTGAAGATTCGTGTCCGCCACTTTTCGGAGTGCTTCAAAATTCAACGGCGGTGCTTCGCGGTAATATTGTTTTGATTGATACCGACAATGAAATGTTTAAATCTCTGGTGTCACGGGATGGAAATACGGCCAAGCTGGCTGAGGCAATAAAAAGTGTTAGCGGAAAGCAGTACCGTATCGGAATAATGAAAAAGCCGAATGCCCGCGTCGATGAAAGCAATGACCCGTTGTCATCCTTTATTCGCGCCAGCATGGAGATGGGTGTAAACCTTGAGGTCAAACCATAAATAATATAATACTAATTCCAGAAAGGAATGGTCATAAATATGAAAGCAAGACTTCCGGACGGGTTTTCAAACAAAGGCTCAGGCAGTATGCAAAACATGCTAAAGCAGGCACAGAAAATGCAGGAGGATATGGCTGTATTACAACAGGAACTCGATGTTCGTGAATACAGTGCGTCGGCCGGTGGAGGAGCGGTATCGGCAACAGTCAACGGTAAGCATCAGGTATTAAACCTTGAAATAAAACCGGAGGTTGTTGACCCTGAGGATGTTGAAATGTTATCCGACCTTATTATGGCGGCTGTAAATCAGGCAATCCGTCAGGCTGCCGAAAATTCGGAAACCGAAATTTCAAAAATATCGGGCGGGCTTAATTTGCCCGGGATGTTATGACATGTCATATCATGCTGCGCCGCTTGCGCGCCTAATAGAACAGTTTGAAAAGCTTCCCGGAATCGGACATAAGTCCGCACAAAGGCTGGCATTTTATCTGCTTAATATGCCAGAAAAAGATGCCGAGGGATTTGTAAAATCAATAATCGAAGCACGTGAAAAAATACATGAGTGCAGTGTCTGCTGTAACCTCACTGACCAAGATCTATGCCCGGTATGTCGTGCGGTCGGGCGAGACACGTCCATTATTTGTGTTGTTGAGGATGCCCGCGATATAGTGGCATTTGAGCGCACCAGAGAATTTCACGGGCTTTATCATGTTTTGCATGGCACCATATCGCCAATGGACGGTATCGGTCCGGAACAGCTCCGTATAAAGCAGCTTCTTGCAAGGCTGTCAAACAAGGAAGTAAAAGAGGTTATAATGGCCACCAACCCGACCGTTGAGGGTGAGGCAACCGCAATGTATATTTCAAAGCTTCTTGTTCCCTTTGGATTGAAGGTTACCAGATTGGCATACGGAATTCCGGTCGGCGGGGATTTGGAATATGCCGATGAGGTCACTCTTCGGCGTTCACTCGAGGGTCGTAACATACTTTGATAAAACCGAGGTGATCTGCATTGGTTGAAACATCAAATATAAAGACAATCACAAAGAATAAAAAGGCATTTCACGACTATTTTATTGAGGAGTCGTTGGAGGCCGGAATCTAGTTGTCCGGAACCGAGGTAAAGTCTTTAAGACAGGGAGCGGTAAATTTAAAGGATGCATGGTGTTCGATTGATTCGGGTGAGGTTTTTATAAACGGTATGCACATAAGCCCTTATGAAAAAGGGAATATTTTCAATCGCGAGCCAACACGTGTACGCCGCCTTTTACTGCATAAAAGGGAGATACTCCGTCTTTATGGGTTGATGAAGCAACAGGGTTACACACTTATACCCCTGTCTTTATATTTTAAAAAGTCTCTCGTCAAGGTGCAGCTTGGGCTTTGCCGTGGTAAAAAGCTGTATGATAAGCGAGAGGATGCCGCACGGCGGGATATGAAACGCGAAGCCGAACGGGCATTAAAAGAGCATAACGCATAATGTAATCATTATTCGGCATGTACTTCTTTCCTCCGGCATATATATATTTTATAATGCTTATAATACTAAATCCAACTATAACTATTCCATAATTATCGCTCATGGCGCGTTCTTCCTATACTAATTTAATTTAAATTAGTATTAGGAACGCATCGCTCTATTCTGGAA
>JAQUHC010000024.1 GCA_028683785.1 Oscillospiraceae bacterium | reverse complement strand
GGCTTTTCGGTGCCATCTGCGGCAAATCTCTTTACAGCGGTACCCTTGAACTTTCTTCGGCGATTATTGCCGCCGACCTTGAACGATTGTTTCAAAAAAGCGATTTAATACCCGCCATTGTTCAGGAAGACCGCAGCGGCAAGGTTTTGATGCTTGCTTACATGAGCTTGGATTCGCTTAGGCGAACTATTGAAACAGAAACTACATGGTTTTGGAGCAGGTCGAGAAATGAATTATGGAACAAGGGTTCAACCAGCGGCCATTTTCAACATGTTCTGTCTATTACGGCGGATTGTGATAATGATACCCTGCTTATCAAGGTAGAACAAATAGGAGCAGCATGTCATACAGGAGCGCACTCCTGCTTTTTTAAAGAGATTTTATGAAGGGTGGTTGAATTATATTGAATGATTGTATACAGGATGTTTACGATACAATAATCGACCGTAGAGACAACCCAAGCGAAAATTCCTATACAAGATATCTTTTCGATAAAGGAATTGATAAAATATTAAAGAAGGTGGGGGAGGAGACCTCTGAAGTCTTGATTGCCGCGAAGAACGGAAATAATCATGATACCGTGGGTGAAATTGCAGATTTGACATATCATCTGCTGGTTCTTATGGCACAACAGGGCATAAAACCGCAGGATGTTGCCGATGTCTTGAATGAACGCCATAAAACTTCGGGCAACCTTAAAAGATTTAATAAAACAGATAAAAACACATAAGTAATACCCCCGCCAAAGAAACGGCGGGGGTATCATAATAATAATATTTATGCTTTGTCTGCGCAACCCAGAACATTTTCAATCTTATATTTAACAACAGCAGATATGCATTCACGCCCGTCTGCTAAATACTGCCGCGGGTCAAAATGGGTGGGGTTCAATGCAAGATGCTTGCGTATTCCGGCTGTCATGGCAAGCCGCAGATCTGAATCGACATTTATTTTACATACCGCCATACCTGCAGCCTTGCGGAGCATATCCTCCGGAATACCTATTGCATCAGCCATCTGTCCGCCATATTGGTTGATGGTCGAAACATATTCGGGCATGACTGAGGACGCACCGTGCAGGACAATAGGAAATCCGGGTAGGAGTTCCATAACCTCCTGCAGAATATCAAAGCGCAACTGGGGTTTTTGCCCGGGTTTAAACTTGAAAGCGCCATGGCTGGTACCGATGGCTATTGCAAGAGAATCTACGCCGGAACGGGTAACAAACTCCTGAACCTGTTTCGGGTCGGTATAGGAGGCATTTTCTTGTTCCACACTGACTTCATCTTCAATACCCGACAGTTGTCCAAGCTCACCCTCGACGGTGACATTGCGCGAATGAGCATATTCCACAACCTTTTTTGTTACCTCAATATTTTCCTCAAAGCTTAGATGGGAACCGTCAATCATAACAGAGGTAAAACCGCCGTCAATACAATCCTTACACAGCTCAAAGCTGGAGCCGTGATCAAGGTGAAGTGCAATCGGAAGTCCGGTTTCCTCCTCGGCGGCGGTTATCATGTGATACAGATATTTGTGGTGTGCATATTTGCGCGCCGAACCCGAAACCTGTAATATTACAGGCGAATTTAGTTCCTTGCATGCTTGAATAATTCCCTGCACAATCTCCATATTATTCACATTGAATGCACCGATGGCATATCCGCCTTCATAGGCCTTCTTAAACATTTCTTTGGTGTTGACTAACGGCATAGTTTTTTCCATTCCTTTCAGATATGCAGTAATTTATTTTTCAGAATTTGTTAAAAATATTATACCGTATTTTCCCGCAAATAAAAAGGGGGGATTATTATAAAAATTACCCTGCCTATTTTGACGGATTATTGTACACTATGCAATAGCCCTAAAATCCACTTTGCTATAGCCTTAAAATACAGTTTTCTATTATTTTTCTAAACAGTGCGGATTGCATCGACAATAATGAAATATATACTGTTGTGCAATTCCCGCGTATTCGCCAAAGCTCTCTGGTGTAAACTCCGGAAAAAGCTGCGCCATAGCGCGCTTCATCCACACATCAAGAGGAAAGGCTTCAAGTCGTCCCATACCATAAAGCAACACGCATTCCGCAACCTTAGGCCCGACACCTCGTATGGTTTGTAAAGCTTTTCGAGCCTGTTCAATAGGCATGACCGAAATTTCTGAAAGGTCAAGCTGACCGGAATTTACTTTATGGGCAGCATCCAGTATATATGCAGAGCGCCATCCGGCACGAAGTATCTGAAGTTCCTGCTCATCAAGGCAGGCAAGGGAGGCGGGGGAGGGAAAGGCAAAATCATTACCGCAGGGTGAACCGAAATTTTGACAAATTCTTTCAATGATTCCCTTTATTCTTTTTATATTATTATTTTGAGAAATGATAAACGAAATAAGTGCTTCCCATGCATCCTGCCTTAAAATACGAGTTCCGGGAGTGAAACAGGCACTTTGCCTTAATGCGGGATGGTCGGGAAAACTATTTCTGATCGCCTTATAATCGCGGTCAAGATCAAAATATCTTCGCCAAAAACCATTAAACTCATCCGTTGTTATATTCTCAAACATAATGCCATAGGGTGTTTGGCGAAGTGTCAAGGGATGGTCTGCTGCAACGCCGTGCCATCCACCGTCAGAGGTTTGTGAAAAGCGGAAGCACTGTCCGCAGTCCAAAGTTTGCTCAAGGCTAAAATCCTCTATATCCGACACAATAACGCCCGTTGTAAGGGTATGTATTTTCAAATTAATACTCCTTAATATGAATGATTAAGTCTATACATTAAAACAGATTAATGTTATTATAATACTAATCTTAAATAAGATTAGTATAACATAGTATATTCATTAATTAAATGCCGAATTTTAAGATGTTTAATTTTAAACAAAAAAGGGTGGTAAGTTTGAAAAATAAATTTTTGAACGGGGAGTTTTGTCCTTTTACGCCAAAAGCGAGGCGCAAATTCGGCACAGCCGAACCGGTCAAAACATCCCAGTCAATGCGAAAGGATGGTCATAAATATGAGGGATGATATAACAAGTATCCCTATAAGCGAGGTCTTTGAACCGCGCGACGGATGTCCCATTTGCAGACTGCGTAATCTTCTTGAGGAGCGCGTGGTCGATTATATATCCGGAGCAGCAATGATGGAGCCGGATGTTCGTCAGGAAACTAATAAACTTGGTTTTTGTATCGACCATTTTCAGATGATGCTGAAAAAACGCAACCGTTTAGGTGTGGCATTAATACTTGAAAGCCATCTTGAGGAGATGGAAAAAAGAGTTTTCGACGGAGGTTTACCGATCGGCAAAAGCTCAAAAAAGCAAGCCAAGTCGGCGGAAGAATTAGTCTGTACCTGCTTTGTATGCAAACAAGTAAACTGGGCAATGGAGCGTATGCTGGCAACAGTATGTCGTCTTTGGGAGAAAGAACGAGATTTCCGCAATCTTTTTGAGCAGCAGCCGATGCTTTGTTTGCCGCATTTCTCACAGCTTATTGAAACAGCCTCTTTTAAAATGAGCAAAAAGGAAGTTTCATATTTTTCAAAAGCGGCATCAGAGCTTTGCCGTTCTTATCTGAAGGATTTGCATTCAGATGTTTCTCATTTTATAAAAATGTTTGACTATCGCAGTAACCACGAGGATGCCGATTGGGGAAATTCCAAGGATTCAATCGAACGAGCTGTATGGTGGTTAACCTCCAGAAATACTTATTAAATTCTCTGTTTATTAATCAAATTAGCATCAAGTAGAATACTTCAATTTTAAGTAAAGGTTATTTAACCGCCTGTACAGTTTTATTTCCTCAAATATGTGGAATAATAAGGATACCAACAGTTTCCACAATAAGAAAACGGCAAAATGAGGCGGTTTTATCAACACTTTCAACAGAGTTATCAACATTAGCCCTGTTTTTGCCGTTTTACAGACTGTAAAATGGCGCAAAATAAATACCACAAGTTGCCAAATATGTTCTGTAATTTAATAATTAATTGTCCATAATATGTATAAATCTCATATCATCTGCGCATAATGATAAAACAGAATTGTATGATTTATAATAGGGGGCATCATTAAATGATAAAAGGTGTCAACCGGCAGATAATTGAAGTTACCGAAACAGGCAACGAATATTTTGAACGCGCATTCTTGGTGGTTCGTCCGAGTTTTGCCGATACAGTACAAGGCAGACTGCATGATGAGGCGCGTCGGTTCTTACGAAACGCCCAAGGATATAGCGGTTTAAAGATTAATCGAGCTCGAAATTTAAAGAATATGATAATTCGTGGATGCTCCTACGGAGCTGCGGGCGCTCTAATCGGTGCACTTTTGATGTCACTGGTTCGCTGATAAACACAGGTGAAAAACTATAATAAAAAGCGTCGCCGCTTTATTTGGGACGCTTTTTATATTTTTTACTGTTTCACACTTGAAATAGGCTGTACAAATGTGTTATCATAAAAAGAAAATTCAAACATACATCAAACTGACAGAAAAGTCGAAGGAGGACATAGTATGGTTAATAAAAACGCCAAAGAAAAGTTTTTAAAAGAAGGGCTTACCTTTGATGATGTGTTGCTCATTCCGGCTAAATCAGATATATTACCTGCAGACATAGCCGTAAATACCCGGCTTACAAAACATATAAAGCTCAATATACCGCTTATGACGGCGGCAATGGATACCGTTACAGAGGCCAGAATGGCTATTGCTATCGCGCGTGAAGGCGGGGTAGGGGTAATACACAAAAACATGTCTATAGAAGCTCAAGCTGATCAGGTTGACCGAGTTAAACGTTCAGAGAACGGCGTTATTGTTAATCCGTTTTTCCTGTCACCCGACCATATTGTTCAAGATGCCAATGATTTAATGGCTAAATATAAGATTTCAGGAGTCCCAATATGCCGTGAAGGTAAGCTTGTCGGCATTCTTACAAACAGAGATATGCGCTTTTTAACCGATTTTTCGCAAAGAATTGAAGAGGTTATGACTAAAGAAAACCTTGTCACAGCTCCGGTAGGTACAACAATGGAGCAGGCGCAGGAAATACTTCGTAAATATCGGATTGAAAAGCTGCCTATTGTTGACGATAACGGTATACTAAAAGGGCTTATCACAATTAAGGATATTGAAAAAGCGGTTAAATATCCTAATTCAGCGAGAGACGACAGCAGCCGATTGCTTTGCGCGGCAGCCATCGGAGGGACCTCCGATGTCTTGGAGCGTACCGCGGCTCTTGCTGAGGCGCAGGTCGATGCTTTTGTGCTTGATTCGGCTCATGGACACAGCCAAAATATATTAAATACCATCGAAAAGGTTAAATCTAAATATCCGAAAATTTCACTTATTGCCGGCAATATTGCGACCGCAGAAGCAGCAAAAGCTCTAATTGCAGCCGGAGCAGATGCCGTTAAGGTAGGTATGGGACCGGGTTCGATATGCACAACCAGGGTTGTGGCAGGTATCGGGGTACCGCAAATAACCGCGGTATACGATATTGCATGCGAAGCCTCAAAGTACGGTATTCCGGTAATTGCCGACGGCGGCATTAAATATTCCGGGGATATTGCAAAAGCTATTGCAGCCGGTGCTGATGTTGTTATGATAGGTTCTCTTGTCGCGGGTTGCGAAGAATCACCTGGTGATACCGAAATATATCAGGGGCGACAGTTTAAGGTTTATCGCGGTATGGGAAGTTTAGGCGCCATGGCATGCGGCGGAAGAGACAGATATTTCCAAGAGGGGAATAAGAAGCTGGTTCCGGAAGGTGTTGAAGGGCGGGTTCCTTATAAAGGATCGCTGTCTGAAACGGTTTACCAGATGATCGGGGGATTGCGCTCCGGAATGGGGTACTGCGGTTGCTCCTCAATCGAAGAATTACAAAAAAACGCCAGCTTTGTCCGCATAACCGGAGCAGGGCTAAAGGAAAGCCACCCGCACGATATAAACATCACAAAGGAAGCTCCCAACTATTCAATATCACTGTAATAAAGAAAAAATAAAGAAAGCAGGACTCCATCAAAACAGAGTCCTGCTTTAAAAATATTTTATGGGACCTACACCCAAAAGTGAACCGGTGAAAACCGCGATTGTCTTCATACAGTATCAAAATGCGAATTGCCGTTTGTACAATCAGAAATTACTAAATCAAATTTGTATTTTCTATTTTAAAGAAAATCATAAACCTCATCATGCTCAATTCTCGAGTCATTATCATACAAAATAGTTTTTTCGCCATCTGTAATAATATAAATAAACGGATTTTCAGTCCCGTGCCTTGCAGGAAGGGCAGTTACGGAACAAGTTTGGGTGAAATCAAAAACTATCGTTTTCGGTTAAATCAAATCCACCCATCGCCGCAGCGATGTCATCCGAGCAGAGCGAGGATTTCATATTGCGAAGCAATATTTCACCCACCCGCAAGGGTGGATTTAATTGAAAAACCTCTTTACGAAAGTAAAGAGGTTTTTCCTGGAGGCGCCACCCAGATTTGAACTGGGGAATCAGGGTTTTGCAGACCCATGCCTTACCGCTTGGCTATGGCGCCATAATAGGGGCAACGTGCATTATTATAATAGGATTAATAAAATTTGTCAAGATAAGATTGGCATATTAATAATAAATTCACCAATAGTAATTCACTAATAAATGGTGACAGGGTAGGACTATAAAATAAACACTAACTCAACAAAAGAAATATTTTGTTTAGTAGGGAGGGCTATAATAACATCATAAAAACCTGCTGAATAACCCCTTTTAACCGAATAATACTAAAACACAATACAAAATACCCTAGACTTAATGTCTAGGGCATTTTGTATTGTGTTTTAGTTATAAATCATTTCTGACTATATCTTCATAATCCTCAGCCTTAACTACAACTCGAGAATCTCCGTCCTTAATCATTATAACGGCCGGTCGCGGCAATCGGTTATAATTTGATGACATTGAGTAGTTATATGCACCTGTAGATAACACCGCTAAAATATCCCCGCGTTGGCAGGATTGCAGAATTGCATTTTCCTGTATCAAGTCACCGCTTTCGCAGCAACGTCCGGCAATTGTGTAAACACTGTCAGCAGGTAGATTTGCCTTATTGGCTATCAATGCAGTATAAGGAGCTTTATAAAGCGCGTAACGAGGATTGTCAGTCATACCGCCGTCTATGCTGATATATGAACGAACACCCGGAATATCCTTGATCGAACCAATCGTATAAAGAGTTATTCCGGATGAAGCAACGACCGAACGCCCCGGCTCAATAACAATATAAGGCATCGGAAAATTGAGCTTATCTGCAGCTTCCTTCAAGGCTTCAGAAACCAAATACATATAATCGGCGCATTTCTTCGGATTATCCTTTTCTGTATATTTTACTCCGAAGCCGCCGCCTAAATCTAATTCACAAAGCGTTAATCCGGTAATTTCTCGTATCTCCGCCATAAATTTAAGCATGGTTTGGGCAGCAAATATAAATGGTTTTTCATCAAATATCTGAGATCCTATATGACAATGCAGACCTTTTAGTGTAATGCCATTCAGCTTTACAGCCTCTTTGACAGCTCGCAGTCCGTCTCCGTTTTCCAGTGTTATACCGAATTTTGAATCAATCTGCCCGGTTCTTATGAAATCATGGGTATGGGCTTCAATCCCGGGAGTGATTCTTAAATAAATATCGGTACTCTTCCCCATTCGCTTGGTAATATCTGACAATCTCTTTAATTCGGTTAAATTATCAACAACAATCCTACCGACACCATAGTTAAGCGCCATGCGCAGTTCCATATCGCTCTTGTTATTACCGTGTAAAAAGATGCGTTCCGCCGGAAAACCGACCTGCATAGCGGTATAAAGCTCTCCACCCGAAACCACATCAATCCCGCAGTCTTCCTGCATTACAATGCGATATATCTCCTTAAAACTACACGCCTTGCTTGCATATGCAACCATGCCGCCGTTTTTAAGATTATCGTCAACTGATTTCTTATAACCTTGCAGCGTCGTTCTTATAGCAGTTTCGTCCATTAAGTACAACGGTGTTCCGTAGCGATTTGCAAGAGAAACCGTGTCACATCCACCGATTACAAGATGGCCCTGGCTATTGACATTCAATGAAGCAGAATCAAACATCATATCACCCTTAAGCATTTAATAATCCTGTGTAACCAAATCTATAATATATCTGATCTCCCCCACCCCTTCCCCTTCTTTGGATGAAAAGGGGATTAGCTTTACACCAATATAATCTGCAAACTCCGTATTCAGTTCATCCAGCCGTTTATTTCGCTCCGTTTTATTGAGCTTATCAGATTTTGTAAGCGCAACAATGAAAGGGATTTCAAGCTGCGTTAGATATTCAAGCATACTGTAATCGTTCGCGGTAGGAGGATGTCGCATATCTATCAGCTGAACCACCAATCTGAGATCTCTATCGTCGTTAAAATATCCCTCAATCAACTCAGACCAGCGCTGTCGCTCCGACTGTGATACCTTCGCATAACCGTAACCTGGAAGGTCGACCAGCCGCATGTTATCAAGCTTGTAGAAATTTATTGTTGCGGTTTTACCGGGAGTGGCACTTACGCGGGCTAGAGCTTTTCGGTTTAATATTTTGTTTAAAAGAGATGATTTACCGACATTTGATCTGCCGGAAAAAACTATTTCGGGCAGATCGGACGGGGGAATTTGCGCGGACAGGCCAAAAGACATTTCAAAAATAGCTGTTTCTATTTTCACGGCTCTCCCCCCCCCCTATTCGTTATTATTATTATTGCGGAACAGACCTGTGCATATTATCATCCGAAACGGTCGGAATAAATATATTATCTTTTTTATCCTCCGACCGGGTTTTCGGAATGGAAACCAGTGCGTGACCTATAACGGTATCCAGATGATCGGCTGTGACAAAATTGATATTATCAAGGACTGCTTTATCTATTTCGACCATATCGGACTTATTTCCGCCGGGTATTATCACCGTTTTTATTTGGTGACGATATGCTGCCATGGTTTTTTCGCGAAGCCCGCCTATGGGTAGAACACGGCCGCGCAGTGTGATTTCCCCGGTCATTGCTACATTTCCGCGTACAGGTATGTTTGTCAGAGCAGAAATTATGGCTGTGGCTATGGTAACCCCGGCAGAAGGACCATCCTTCGGGACTGCGCCCTCAGGAACATGGATATGAATATCCTTGTTTTTATAAAAATCCTTATCGATAAAAAATTCAGCGGTTCTGCTTCTTACATAGCTTATGGCTGTACGCGCCGATTCTTTCATGATATCGCCCATCGAACCTGTAAGCTCAATTTTTCCGGTGCCGTCAAGAACTGCAACCTCAACCGGCATCATTTCACCGCCCACAGAAGTCCATGCAAGGCCGTTTACAACACCTACACCATCGCAAATACTGTTGACATCATCCTTGTACTTGCGGGGACCGAGATATTCTTCAATATTCTCGGGAAGGAGCTTAACCGATTTGATATTACCGTCAACCAACCGTCTTGCCGTTTTACGACAAATTTTAATTATACAGCGCTCGAGTGCGCGCACTCCCGATTCGCGGGTATATCCGTCAATAATTTCACGGATAGCCTCATCAGAGATGCGAAGTTGACGCAGGTTCAAGCCATGTCGTTTTAATTGCTTTTTAAGTAAAAACCCCTTTGCAATATGAAATTTTTCTTCGGCCGTATAGCTGGGAATTTCAATAATCTCCATTCGGTCATAGAGAGGTTTTGGAATTTTATTCAGATCGTTTGCGGTTGTAACAAACATTACCTGCGACAAATCGAACGGGATTTCAAGATAATGGTCTCTGAATAGCGAATTCTGTTCGGTATCCAATACCTCCAGCATTGCTGAAGCGGGATCTCCGCGAAAATCATTTCCCATTTTATCGATTTCATCCAACAGAAACAATGGATTTGCCGAACCTGCCTGCCTTACCGCGTTAATTATTCGTCCGGGCATTGCCCCGATATATGTACGCCGGTGTCCCCTTATATCGGCTTCATCCCGCATACCACCGAGTGAAACCCGCACATACCTGCGTCCCATGGCTGCGGCGATTGATTTTGCTATCGAGGTTTTACCTACACCCGGAGGCCCTGCGAGGCAGATCACCTGACCCTTTGTTTCGGATGCCAGCTTATGAACCGCCAACGATTCCAAAATTCGCTCTTTAACCTTTTTAAGTCCGTAATGGTCTCTGTCCAGTATTCTGGCGGCATTCTCGATATTAAGGTTGTCCTTTGTATACTTATTCCAAGGCAAAGACAAACAGGTTTCAATTAAACCTCGAATAACGGTGGATTCATGCGATCCTGCTGGCATTTTTGCAAGCCTTGCACATTCGTCCAGCATTTTTGTCTCGGATTCTGCATCAAGTTTTAGTGCTTTAATCTTATCGCTGTAACTTTGGGCTTCATCCTGTGGATTATCAATCTCACCCAATTCCTGAGTGATAACCTTGATCTGTTCGCGAAGGTAATACTCCTTTTGGTTTTGGTCAATCTGCTCCTGCACACGTTCACGAATTCCCTGTTCGACCGAAAGGATTGAAATCTCACGCTCAAGTATAATTATCAGCTTTTCCATCCGTTTTTCGGGGTCAAGTGTTTCAAGAAGCACCTGTTTTTCTTCGGTGGGAAGAAGAATGTTTGAGGCTATATAATCCGAAAGCTTATCAATGTCATCCAATGCCGATACGCCGAGCAGAACATCGGGTGAAATCCGCGGCGCAAGAACCGCGTAGCCCTCAAAGCTGTTGCGGCATTCACGAAGAAGCGCCTGTAACTTGATTTCTTCCGGTACACGGCGGGAGACGCATTCTCGCACTCTGGCAATATAATATGTATCCGTTTCGTTAATTTCCTTTAGCTTGGCACGATATAATCCCTCTACCAGAACTCGGACATTATCTCCCGGCAGCTTCAACACCTGGCGTATTTTCGCGACAACTCCGACGGTATAAAGTGAATTCGCATCCGGCTCATCGTCGCGCAAATCGCGCTGGGTAACGAGAAAAATCGTCTGGTCTGAAGACATGGCTTCATTGAGCGCCAACATAGATTTTTTCCTGCCGACATCAAAATGCAAAACCATATCAGGAAAGACAACAAGTCCTCTCAAAGCCAATACCGGCAATGTTGAAAGACGTGAAATTTGCCTCTTAGTCTCCATTTATCGGTTCCTTTCTTTTATCATCCTATAAAAACGGGTCAAACTTAAGGTCACCTCTAAAAACCCCTTCCGGCGTATTCCGGCATGATTTCCGCCGGACGGCGTCAAGCCTCCTTGTAAGGCTGGAAGCCTTGCTTCGTCGGCTTTCCTTGTCCGACAAAAATTCAGCTCGGAATCCGTTCAAAACGGGTTATTAGAGGTAACCTTAAAATGCAAAATCATAAGACCGGCATTTATCATCTGACCCTTTTTATAAATTTATACTAATAAAGTTATGCTGTTACCTGTCTTCTTGTGTTGCGTCCCTTGGCGGGAAGCTTTGGCTTGGAAGGCTTGCGGTCGGGATTCCTTACCAGCTCAGGCTTACCCTTACCCATTACATAATCTTCATTAACAATAACACGTTCAATTTTATAATCAGAAGGCACTTCGAACATAAGCTCGGTAAGCAGGCCCTCCATTATAGAGCGTAAGCCTCTCGCACCGATGTTGAGCTCGATTGCCTTTTTCGCAACCGCTGCCAATGCTTCAGGAGTAAATTCCAGCGCTACATTATCCATGGTGAAAAGCTGCATATATTGTTTAAGCAATGCGTTTCTGGGCTCTGTCAGAATCCTTATCAGCGATGCTTCATCAAGCGTATCAAGGGTTGTAACAACAGGAAGACGACCCGCCAGTGCGGGGATCAGTCCGAACTTTATCAAATCCTGCGCAACAAGCTTTTTAAGAAGTTTGCTGCGTTCGACATCTTTTTTAGAGCGCACATCGTTTCCGAAGCCTAATGCACCGGAGGAAATACGCCGCTCTATTATTTTTTCAATTCCGTCAAAAGCCCCCCCGCAAATAAACAGAATGTTTGAGGTGTCAATTTGAATAAATTCCTGCTGGGGATGCTTTCGTCCACCGGATGGGGGTACATTTGATATGGTGCCTTCAATTATTTTTAATAGTGCCTGTTGAACACCTTCACCGCTAACATCTCTGGTTATCGAAGGGTTTTCGCTTCTACGGGCTATTTTGTCCATTTCATCTATATAGATAATGCCGCGTTCAGCCTTTTCGATATCATAATCTGCTGCCTGAATAAGTCTTAGCAGAATGTTTTCAACATCCTCACCGACATATCCGGCTTCGGTCAAAGTGGTAGCATCGGTAATTGCGAACGGAACATCAAGAATATTGGCAAGTGTCTGCGCCAACGCCGTCTTACCGACACCGGTCGGACCGAGCAGAAGCACATTGCTTTTACCCAGCTCTATATCGGAGGTGTATCCGAAATATATGCGTTTATAATGGTTATAAACCGCAACCGAAAGAGCAACTTTGGCATCCTCTTGCCCGATAACATACTCATCAAGTCCTGATTTAATTTCCTTTGGAGAAGGCAGTGCAGACGGAGCTCCGCTTGTGGCTTCGCGCTTTTTGGTTATAATACCGCCATCCTCAAGAATTGACTGGCAAAGCTCAACACACTCGTTGCAGATATAAACACCCTGCCCCGCTATCAATCGCTGGACTTCATTCTGGTTCTTTCCGCAGAACGAACAGCTTATTGTTCTATTATCCTCATTTTTTGGCATTGTTCGCTCTCCTTATATGCAGTGTAATAATTATTATGATAATCAGGCTCCGCGTTTTGTAATTATTTTATCAATGATGCCATATTCCATTGCGGCTTGGGCTGACATAAAATTATCACGTTCGGTGTCGCGCTCGATTGTTTTAATCGGCTGTCCGGTCATCTCGGCCAACAAAGTATTCATGCGTCCCTTGATATACAAAATATGTTCTGCCTGTATTTTGATATCGGAAGCCTGACCCTTGGAGCCGCCTGACGGCTGGTGGATCATTATTTCGCTGTTGGGTAGTGCTTTGCGTTTACCCTTTGCACCTGCCGCCAACAAAAAGGCACCCATGCTTGCAGCCATACCTATACAAATGGTTGACACATCACATTTTATAAACTGCATTGTATCATATATAGCCATACCGGAGGAAATAGAGCCACCGGGGCTGTTAATATATAGGTCGATATCCTTATCCGGGTCCTGACCCTCAAGATATATAAGCTGAGCAACGACCAGAGAAGCTGTTGTATCATTTACTTCATCGGATAGCATTATAATTCGGTCGTTCAGCAAACGCGAAAAAATATCATAACTACGCTCTCCACGCCCTGTTTGTTCAATAACATATGGTACTAAACTGCCCATCATAGTTCACTCAACCTTTCTTACGTATTTAATATTTTAATTTAATTAATTACATAAAGCCTTTGTATTATTGCCTTAAAACTATGCTCTCAAGCATTAAAATTCTGAAATCAAGAAATTTCGGCAGACTCCTTAACCAAATCCAGAGCCTTTCCGACCTCTAAATCCTTAACAAGCTCTTTTTCCGAGACAAAAGATTTAATCTTATCAACATCCATCTTATACTGTTCCGCAAGTTTTGTATATTCAGCCCCAATTTCCTCATCGGATATTGTGATATTCTCAAGCCTTGCAATCTTTTCAAGAGCGAGACGGATTTTAACCTGCTTTTCAGCCTGCTGGCGGAAGCCGTTGCGGAAGCCTTCGGCATCCATACCGGTATAATTAAGATAGTTATCAATATTAAGACCTTGTGATTTTAAACGTTGCTCAAACTCCATAATACTGTCATCCACACGGTGTTCGAACATGGCTTCCGGAATATCCCCCTTCAGCCCTTCGACAATATGTTCAAGAAGCGTCGACTCAAATTCGTCCTCTGCAGCATGCTCCCTTTGATGTTTGAGCTTACCTTTCAAATCTTCCTTAAGCTGGTCAAGGGTATCAAATTCACTGACATCCTTTGCAAAATCATCGTTAAGCTCGGGCATTTCTTTTTCTTTAATCTCATGCAGCTTGCATTTGAAAACCGCCGGTTTTCCTTTAAGCTCCTCGGCTTGATAATCCTCCGGGAAGGTTACATTAACCTCAAATTCCTCATCGGTAGATTTGCCCTCAATCTGCTCCTCGAATCCGGGAATAAACCGACCCGAGCCAAGCTCTAAAGAAAAACTCTCGGCCTTGCCGCCTTCAAAAGGAACTCCGTCATTAAATCCTTCAAAATCGAATGTGACGGTATCGCCGTTTTGAGCAGGCCGCCCTTCAACGGTAACAAGGCGTGAATTGCGTTCTTGCAACATTGATATCTCTTTATCAACATCCTCATCCGTAACCGAAATTGTCTTTTTTTCTGCCTTAAGTCCTTTGTATTCCCCAACTTCAACCTCGGGTTTAACGGTTATTACAGCTTTAAAAACCAAACCTTCTTTTCCGACTGTTGTTACATCAAGATCAATTTTATCTTCAATATATTCAAAATCAGATTTTTCTATAGCATCCTGTAATGCGGTGGGATACAGATCGTTTACGGCATCGTCATAGAACACGCTTTCACCATACAACTTTTCAACCAGATGGCGGGGTGCCTTTCCTTTACGAAAACCGGGCACAGACATCTTGCCAATATTTTTCTTGTAAGCTTTGCTGACAGCGGCTTCGAATGCCTCTGAATCCACTTCTACTTCCAATTCTACCCGATTTGTATCAACCTTTGTCGCTGATTTTAAACTCATATTAAAATTCCTCCTGTAAAACAGATATTCACATAAAAGCAATAGAAATTATTATACCATAGCCGAACAGTTTATGCCATATTTTTTTTAATATTTCATAAATTTTTAAATTATTGTACTACTTTACCTGAATCGGTGAAAAGTCAACCGCATCACATGAAACAAGTCTGAAATTCGTTCCGTCAATTACCCTTTCCGTTGTTCTTCGGGCGTTTGGCCCGTGTATATGTCCGTAATAACAGCGTCGAATTTTCTTTTCTTCAAGCACAGATAATATTTCATCGCATTGTGAATCCCCCATAAACGGAGGATAATGTAGAAATACAACCGGCTCTCTACCTGTTTTCTCTGCTGCGTCGATAGACATCTTCAGTCTCCCGACTTCCCTCATCAGAATTTTCTTATCAACATCCTCTTCGGCATCAAAGAACCATCCGCGCGTTCCGCATACTGCAAAATTTCCTTCGACCTCGGCACTGTTATGAATAATTTTCAGGCTTTCATACCCGTTTTCTTCGAAAAACTCATCCATTTTCTTGCGCGTTGTCCACCAAAAATCATGGTTTCCTTTTAATATGAGCTTTCTGCCGGGCAGAGAATTCAAAAAATCAAAGTCTTGTTTGGTTTGCTCAAGGGACATCGCCCAGGAAATATCCCCCGCTATTGCGACGGTATCATCATCACCAACAAGCCGCCGCCAATTCACCTCTAAACGCGCAACATGGTTGTCCCAACCGCGGAAAACATCCATAGGCTTGTCGGTGCCGAGCGACAGATGTAAATCGGCAATGGCAAACAACGACATATGATACCCCTTTTTATATCAGAAATTGTTGGTAATATTATTGAAATAAACGGTAATAATAGTTTTGAATTAGAAATTAGAAAGGAAGGTTATAATGGATATTTTTAAAGAAAACAATGAAGAAAGAACCCCGACTGTTTATTGTGATGTGAAAAACTGTACCTACCACGATGGAGAAAATATCTGCACAGCAAATAAAATTAAGGTAGGACCGTCTCATGCAATCAGCAGTATAGACACCATTTGCGCTACCTTCAAAGCCGGAAACAAATACCATTAGAATAATCTTTGAATGGGCAAAATCAAATTCCAGCGGCGGGGGGCTTTTTTAACCCCTGCCGATTATTTTTTTATCCCGAGCAGCTTGTAAACCGTCTTCTTCATTTTCTTGGGTTTACATACATCTGTAAAACGTTTTTCCTTTTCGCGTATTGATTTCAGCGGCTCCGGAATTTCTTTACGGGTTAATTCATGCAGTCTGTCCATCAATTCAAATTCATTTCCATCTGAGCAATTTCCACCCAATGCATCCAAAACGCTCGCCGAAAATTTATACGGATTTGCGGTGGATACGATGACGGTGGGTGTTTTGTCCCCGGTCGATTTACGATATTGCTCATAAACATTTACGGCCACTGCGGTATGTGTATCACACAAATAATCATGATTTTCATAAACATTTTTAATAGTTTGTGCTGTCTGTTCATCGTCACACCATCCCGCCCAAAAAATTGATTTTATATCCTTCGCGATTTTATCCGAAACGGTATACCTGCCCTTTTTCCTCAGTTGTTTCATCAAATATATTATTTCAACATCATTATTTTCGGAAATGTCATATAAAAGCCGTTCGAGATTGGAGGATATAAGAATATCCATAGAGGGTGAAGTGGTGGTATAAAAAGACCTGTTGCGGTTATATTCGCCGGTATTAAGAAAATCGGTCAATACACGGTTTCTGTTTGATGCGCAGATAAGCTTGGCTATCGGTAAACCCATTTTTCGTGCATAGTATGCAGCCAAAATATTACCGAAATTACCTGTCGGGACAACGACATTAATTAAATCATCCGCATTAATTCTGCCGTTGCCTATCATATCACAGTATGCCGAAATATAATAAACAATCTGCGGCAAAAGCCGTCCCAAATTGATTGAATTTGCACTTGAAAACATCATATTTTTCACATCAAGGCGACTTACCATGCCAGGATCGTTAAAAATCTTTTTTACTCCGGTCTGGGCATCATCAAAATTCCCTTCAATTCCACATACGGCGACATTTCCGCCTTCCTGAGTTATCATCTGAAGTTTTTGCATCGGGCTTACCCCGTTCTCCGGATAAAAAACAATAATACGGGTATTTTCCGCATCACGAAAGCCTTCAAGCGCGGCTTACCGGTATCCCCGGATGTCGCCACAAGAATAACTATGGTTTTATTTTCGGCGGTTCTGCGGGCGGAATAATACATTAAATGGGGCAATATCTGCAACGCCATATCTTTGAATGCACAGGTGGGGCCGTGCCAAAGCTCAAGCAGATTAACCCCTTCATACAGCTCATGCAGAGGAGCAACAGCGGGTGAGCGAAAGCGCTTGGCATTATATGCAAGACCTGTGCTTTCATCGATTTCATCAATTGAAAAATCGGTCAGATATTTAGATAAAATATATGAAGCGCGGGATGCGTAGTTTATCTTGACCAACATCCTGATTTCGTTGGAGGTTATGGACGGAATTTCTTCCGGAACAATCAACCCGCCTTCTATTGAAAGACCCTGAGTAATAGCTTGGGATGCTGTGTAACAAGCTTTGCTGTCACGCGTACTATGATATGTCATTAATTTCACACTCCTTGATTGTATATTAAATACGGAGATTTCATTCCTATACTAACCAATTACCCTGCACTTGTCAAAGCGGTATGATAAAAATCGTAGCAATTACTGAAAAAAAGGCGGTCAAGCAGGTATTCCTCATAGTTTTTGCGTTGTAGATATTCATAAACTCTCTCCATTACCTGTATTCCACCCCAATCGTAAGGTATATAGGTGCCGTCAAAATCACATCCGAAAGCCACATTATTGTAACCGTCAAGTGATAGGTAATGCTCAATATGGCGGTATATACATTCAAATGTCTGTTCACCCAGCTGCTCACAGCTTATAGTGATACCAACCAGTCCTCCAGTCTTAACAATTGCATTAAACTGTTCATCGGTAAGGTTGCGTGGATGACGGTAAACACCTGCGGAAACCGAATGACTTGCGATAATCGGTTTTTTTGCCGTCTGTATTACATCCCAAAACCCCGCTTCATTAAGATGGGATACATCGGGAATAATATTATATGATTCCATCTCCCTAATTGCATCTTTACCGAATTTAGTTAGTCCGGCTTTATTGCCGGAAAGGCAGCCGTTTCCAAGCTCATTTGCACCGTTCCATGTTAAGGTTATTATCTTTACACCCAAACCGTACATTATATCAATTGTATCCAGCCTGCCACCAAGCGCCGAACCACCTTCAACAGCAAGAATTGCAGCGCATCTTCTGCTTTTAAATGCTGAATCAAGATCCTTCGCGTTATATATCACGGCAATTTTATCCGGATTATTTGCCGCCTCGGTATGTGCAAGCTCCAATGTTCTGCGGCATTGCTGCCGCGCAGCCTCTCCGCGCAATGTATCGGGCATCCAAACGGCAAAAACCTGTCCCCAGGCATCGAACTCCAACCCTCGTTTCAAATCAATACCGAGTGAATTTTCAGATAGCTTGTGTTCCCCCACGGCACACTCATATAAAGTGTCGCAATGCATATCAAAAAGCCGCATGTAAATCCCCCGCATCAAAAGCACCTTGAATATGATCTATTTCCTCTATTTCCATCGGGTGCTGATTTCGTGTTATTATTTCAATAACGTCAAAACGCGGTTGCAATTCAATCTTATTGTTTTTGATAAACATCATAGCCGTTTTTATTATGCGGCGCTGTTTATCCTTTGTTACTGCTTCTCTGGGTAAATATATTGAATTTTCACTGCGCGTTTTAACCTCCACGAAAGCAATATACGGTTTTTTTACTGCGATTATGTCAATTTCGCCAAATCTGAAGCCAAAATTGGCTGTCCAAATTTCATAACCCTTTTCACGAAGAAAGCGGGATGCTAAAACCTCTCCCCTCGCTCCTCTTGATACCTCTGGCATCAGTATAACCGTCCTTTCGCAAAAAGGAATCAACCCAATATTTTTGAAAGAAAACTTCGGCGATGTATGGGTGAGCAACCGTATTGATGCAAAAGCTGTATATGTAGTGCTGTTCCGTAGCCTTTATGCTTTGCAAATTGATAAACCGGATATTTCTTATCCATTTCACGCATAAACCTGTCACGGCTTACTTTGGCGAGGATGGAGGCCGCACCTATGCATGCCGACAAGGCATCCCCCTTTACAATCGTGAAAGCCTTTGACGGCAGGTCGCTCGGCATACAATTGCCGTCAATTAATATCAAGTCCGATTTTACCGATAAACCGATTACTGCCCGCTGCATTGCAAGAAGTGTTGCCTGCAATATATTCAGCTGCTCAATCTCCTCGACCGATGCGGATGCAATCGAATATGCTATTGCCTGTTTTATTATTGTGTCAAATAAAGCTTCCCTTTTTACCTCGCTGAGTTTTTTGGAATCATTAAGCTCTGATATTTCATCTGACGGGTCAAGAATAACCGCGGCGGCAAAAACCGGGCCTGCCAAAGGTCCGCGACCTGCTTCGTCTACCCCGCATACTGCTTGATAACCCTTTTTATATACAGCACGGTCAAAATCAAAATTTGTCATAATACAAAGCATCCTCAGTAATTATAATTCTAACAAGGTTTTTCAAGAGTTATCCGACCGATTTTGCCCCCCCTGAATTCGTCAAGAAGCATGACTGCCACACGTTCAGTGTCAACTTCACCGCCCGAAATCAGCATCCCGCGTTTTTTTCCGATTATCTGAAGAAGCTCCCAGCTTCTAATCTCCTGTTGTAATATAACATCGTCCGTTTTATAGATCGGAAGAGCACA
>JAQUHC010000156.1 GCA_028683785.1 Oscillospiraceae bacterium | reverse complement strand
CGTTCCCTGCAATTTTCGGGGCGGGACAGCCCATGTTGATATCGATAACATCCGGGCGGTGGCGCATGGCAAGGCAGGCAGCCCGTGCCATCGTTTCAGGATGGTCGCCGAAAAGCTGAATTGCCGCCGGCCGCTCCGAGTCGTCGAGAACCAGCAGTTCATCACTTTTTTTATCGTTATAGCACAGCCCCTTGCTGCTCACCATTTCACCTACGACATATGCGGCTCCGAATTCTACACAGATTCGGCGAAACGCACGGTCGGCAACCCCCGCCATAGGGGCCAGAGCCGCATACCCGTTGATTATTACCGAGCCAATCTGCATAATCGGTCCTCCGTTTAAGTGTTTAAGCATTAATCGTTATATCTATTGACAACCTCGCCATGCCGTTTATATATGCTGCCCGACGGAACAAAGCCCCGCACCGAAGACAGCGGGTATATATTGGTTCCACTACCGATTACCGTTCCGGGATTAAGCACCGAGCCGCAGCCCACCTCGACATGGTCGCCCAGTATTGCGCCGAATTTCTTCAGCCCGGTGGATATTTTGTCCCCGCCCACGGTAACGCAAATCGGGGTTTTATCACTCTTAATATTTGATGTTATGGAGCCCGCCCCCATGTGAGATTTATATCCCAAAATAGAATCCCCCACATAGTTGTAATGTGGAACCTGTACTCCGTCAAACAGGATTACATTTTTAAGCTCGGTTGAATTGCCTACCACCGCGCAGCAGCCTATCAATGCGCCCCCGCGAATAAACGCACAGTGACGCACCTCGGTTTTCGCCCCGATTATTACATCCTCCCCGATAAAAGCGGAGTCGGCAACCACCGCGGACTTATGTATCCAAACCCCCGGACGGGGAGAATAATATTCACTGTTGTCAAGCTGTGCCCCTGCAGCCCTGATAAACTCGCGTATACCGGCAAGCGCTTCCCAAGGGTACGCGGTCTGCTCAAGCAGGGCTTCCGCCATGGTGTGCCCCGGCTCAAACAAAGCAGAGGTCAGCAGACTTTCACGCGTGAATTCAATTTTATCCATAAATCGGTTCTCCCTTCAAATTGTTCTGATTTATAATTTATCATTATATTGTTCTCGTTTCAAGTAAAAAATACAAAGAAAAACCCGTCACGACCTTGATTGGTAATGGCGGAAATCATCTTCACCCGTTCGTGCATGGTCTCTACCGGCAAAACCGGCGCACACACAGGTGCGCCGCTACGTTCGTTCAGAAAAATTAAACGATTTACGGTTCTATCGCAAAACAAAGGTTTTTCTATTATGATTATAGGCATAAATCTTATTTGGCGGCGTAAATGATTTACACCGGCATTTAACCGAACAATGAAACAATATACGAATATTATGTTATCATATCCGCGATATGTTATCATGCCAAACCATTTTCACGCAATCGTTATCGTTGAACGGGCGGATATGGAATCCGCCCCTACGGTTCTTTGTTGTTTTTGAGGTCGATTTATGCAACATCACCTTTATTATGTAAGAAAAATCATTCGCTGTCGGGGGTATAATAAAAAACTTTGCCTACTACTCATCATATAAATCCAGATTGCGTTTTAGTACATCAATACCCCGCCAGGCATATGCTTTGTTTTCTAAGTCGTTAAGCGTATCGCGGGTAAGATCGGGTGCAAATGCTTTGCCGAAGCAGGGATGGGGTTGAATTTTTGCGCCTGCATTTAGGGGACAAGCCTCTTGACAGCGGTCACAGCCCCATACCATACCGCTTTTATGAAAAATCGCCGTTTGCACCGGCTTTAATTCACCTTTTAATTGCGAAATGCGGGACGCGCAGCTTTCCCGGGAGGAACTCCCGATACACCCACCGGGGCAGGAGGCGGAGCATATACCGCAATGATTACATTCATTAATGGTTTGAATCGGCAACTCCACGCACAGATTTGTAACCACGGTCCCGATGAAAACCCATGAGCCGAAATCGGGATTTATAAGAAGACCGTGATCCCCGATGCAGCCCAGTCCCGCCAAGGCTGCAGCCCGCACCTCGGGAATGGGGGAGTTATCAATAAATGATATAAAGCTGTTTTCCTTAAATTCCGCAGACAGGCTGTCGGCAGCCTGTTTAAGCACCTTCCCGGCGGAAACATGATAATCGGGCACCCGCGCGTATCGTGAAAGGTTGCCCTGCCGCTCATCCGTCCGATAGGGAAACAGGGCGACAATCACGGTTTTGGGCGGATAATCAGGGGGGAACGCGTCATTCATTCGGTCGAGGGCACGGCAGGGGAGCAGCCGATCGGAAATCAAGTCATACCTGCAGTACCCGTGCAGTGACAGCCCGTGCATATCCAGTATTCGGTCGATGCGGCGGCGTTTATCGGTGCAGTGCATTTGCCCTCCCCCCCTTTGTTTATAATTTAATTATACAGTTGTTATAAGCCCTTGGCAATAAAGTGTTCATAATACCTTTTGGATTTTTTATACTCGTTGATAAACCAAGCCATTATAAGGTACAAAGAGGCGGCGAACACCAAAACAAGGTCTATCCTGCCCAGAGGGAACAGGCCGACTAAACGATAATAGCCTGTAAGGTCGGCTTTGAGTGATACCAGGGTCCATTCAAAGATGACAACAGCCCTGCCTAATATCAGTGTATAGCCCAAAACATAACCCAATATCGCAAAAAACGGTTTCGGGTTTTTCGGCATCCTATATAAAAACCATACGAATTTATCGGGGCGGTTATACAGTATCAGGGATATATATTGCCGGAGATTTTTCGCGTTTAATACTGCGGTTCGGTATTTTACAAAGGAATAGTACCCTGTCAGAATACACAAACCCAATACAATAAAATTTGAAATGAAAAGCGCTTTCCAGCCCATACCCAGGCAGGAAATCAGAGGATTGCTCTCCATGGATAAATCGGAGGTGTTGAGGTATGTCAGCATGCCGTCCACGGTGCCGAGTATTAAATTAATCCCGCATATGATCAGCCATTTAACCATATTTATGACCATTCCTTTCGCAGTGAAAAGTTTGAAAAATTTATTTTTCAAACTTCATCACCTTTACAGAAAATGAACAGTGTACAAAAGCAGAGGGCAAGGGAAAATTCCTTGCCCTCCGATAAATATAAAATAAATATTTCAGCTTTTGCGTTTTACCTGAACGGCGATAACCGTTATGTCATCCTCATGCTCGGACTGAATGCGGCGGGCATCGGTCGCGATATCCTCGGCGAAGGCTTTTAAATTCATGGTTTTGGCGTCATAGTCGCGCAGCTTATCTTCCACCCATTCAATTCCGTTGCCAAGCACACCGTCACTGCACATCAGCAGTATATCCCCGTCAACAAGAACATCCTGACTGCATTCTGCCCGAATATCCCTGAGGATACCTACCGGCAAAGCGGATTTTTCAATTCGCGATACCCTTCCCATGCTGCACAACAGGGTAGGGGAGGCGCCCGCCTTACGGCATTCGATATTTCCGTTAAACAGGTCAAGCTCCAATATATCCAATGTTGAAAGGCTTTCATCCCCCGATTTTACCATAAGAGCGGAATTTACCATGCGAAGGACGCTGTTAGGTCCGAAGCCCGCTTGTATAAGACGGGAGGTGAGACCGGATGCCATGGCGGCGTCAACCGCCGCCCTGCCCCCGCAGCCCATACCGTCGCTGAGTATGGCGTACCATCTGCCCGTTCCATCGATGAAGGTATCATATGCATCACCGCACAGCCGTTCTCCCGAGCAATTAAGCTGAGCTATGCCTGATTTAACGGTAAACAGCGGCTTTTCGGTCAAGGCGATCTTGATTGAATTGCCGAGCCTTGTAACAACGGGATGATCAAGCTCCCTGCCGCAGGCATCACCAAGCGCGGCCTGCCACCTTTCTGTGTTAAGCCGGACACCCGCGTCGGATGCGATTATTTCCACCGTCATGCGCCCGCCCCGCCCGATAAGGCATACCGCCTCATGAACAGGCAGTCCGTATTCCTCACAAACCCCGGTTACCCGTTTTGCCGCCTCGGCATCCACCTGTTCGGCTTTGGAAAAATCCTGTGCAAGCTCGTCGAGCAGTTCGGACATCCCCGAAAACTGGTCGGTTACAACCGAACGAATTTCACTCAACCTGCGCCATGCGCCCTCGCGGACTGCATAATCGAGATATCCGGTATTTATCCTGCGAAGTACATCGTCCAGTCTCCCGCAATGGCGGGAAAGGGAAGAGGGGACATCCTGCCGCCCGGCAAAGCCTTTTTCACGCAACACCGGGGTAAGCTTGTTAAGCGCCTCCATTGTATTATTGAAAGAGCTTTCCCAGCACTGCATACGCAGACCGCATACGCGGCAAACATCTTCCGAAATGCTCCGATAAACCGAGCCAAGGTCGGGGGCGCTCAGTCCGGCAAGTTTGGTTGAGACCGCATCCACCGTTCGGGCAACCTCATTCATGGCTTTGGAGGCATAATCCAGCCGCATAACCACCGAACGCCGAAGCCCTTCCACTGCCGGGACCTCCTTTGCATGTACAAAAAACCTGTTTATGAAGCGGTCAACCGATACCGGAAGCACGACATATATCAGGCTTGCAGCTAATATCTCGTAAATCCCGACAATGACCGTAAGATCATTACCGGTGCTTATTACCACAATAATATTT